>CAZNGD010000110.1:0-6837 GCA_964572295.1 uncultured Verrucomicrobiota bacterium | reverse complement strand
GCGGCCCGGACCCGCTGCCCACGTTTGCCGCCGATCCCGATCCGGCGGTGCGCGCCGCCGTGGAGCTGCTGCAACAGCAGCGGGCGGGCGCGGGCGCGCTGGCCACCCTCTATGCCAATATGCCCGCCCGCCTGTTCCTCGATGGCCAAGAAGTCCTGCAGGCGGGCCATCCGGAAAAACCGGTGGCGGCGCTGTTGCCGTTGACCCCCGGGCGGCACCAATTGGCCATTCAGACGCCGCGCCAGGCCTACCCCGATTGGGTCCAACTGGCCCTGCGCCACCACGACCAGTTTTTCGGCACGGACCCCGCATGGAAATTTGCGTTCAATCCGCCCGGCGACTGGGCCAGTCCCGCCTACGATGATTCCGCCTGGCGGCTGTGCGGCGGCACCGGCGTCAAAGGCCCGCCGGAAGAACCCCATGTCTGGGTGGAGCCGGACCCGTGGCTGGATATGCAGTCGCGCGCCATTGGAATCCGCCCGCAGGGCGATTGGCCGGGGCAGGGGGGCGTCGTGGTCTATCGCCAAACGATTGAAGTGCGCGAAAAATGATTGTGCGCCCGGCGGGCGAATTGTTAGGTTTTGATTAACCGACTCCGGATTGGTCGCAGGTGCGGCCAATTGTGGTACATTCGGGAGTGGAGGGTGTCATGGCAGAAGCAATCTTGAGATTTGAGCAGGAAGAACGCGACGGCGTGTTGATCGTCCGGGTCGGTGGCCCGTTGGATTCCATGACCCACGACCAATTCCGGGAGTATCTGGATCCCATCATGAACCAACCCAAGGTGCGCGTGGTGCTGGATTGCCAGAACCTGTCCTACATCAACAGCCGGGGGCTGACCCAACTGATGCACTACCAGCGGATTTGCAAAATTTCGTTTTCCTTTTTTGGCGTGACCGCGTTGCGGCCCAACATCGTCAAAAATATCGAGCTGCTCGGTCTGGCCAGGACCTTCCGCTGGTATCCCACGGTCGAAGAAGCGCTCGCCGCCGCCGCCACGTATTGAGCGCCCGCCGGGGGGCGCGCGGCCCATTGTGCGGCCCGCCGTTTTTTTAGGCGTGACAAACCAGCAGGAGAGCAGGTAGGTTCATCATATTGAAAGCGCGGAGCTGAAACCCGCGCCTGATGCAGGGAGATGTGGGCATGGCGGAAGCTGTCTTGACAACACAGATCGAGAATCGCGACGGGGTGCAGGTCATTCACGTTTCCGGCCCGTTGGATTCCATGACCCATGATCGTTTCAAGGACTTGCTCGATCCGCTCGTCAACCAATCCCGGATGCGCATTGTGTTGAACTGTGAAAACCTGACCTATGTGAACAGCAAGGGGCTCGCGCTGCTGGGCCGCTATCAACGCATCTCGCTGCAAAACCTGTCCTTCATGGGCATTGCTTCGCTGAACAAGCGCATCACCAAGACGATTGAACTGCTGGGCATGAGCAAACTGGTCAAGTTGTATCCGTCGGTGGCGGATGCCATGCAAGCCGCTACGGAGCAGTAGCCGGCCCACCTGCGGGGCGGTATGCACGAAAACGAACTTCTACGCAAATGCGCCGGAGCGCTGCTGGGCGTGGCCGTGGCGGTCGCGCTGGCGGTTTTTGTGTCGTGGTGGCTGGCCGCGCCGCCGGCGGACCTGACCGCCGCGCCGGCCAAACCCGCGCGCCAGGCCCCTGCGGTCGCGCCGCCGCCGCCCACTGCGCCAGCGGCGGCGCGCACCCCCGCGGCCCCCGTCGTTTCGCAGCCAACCCCCGCGCAGCCGACTTCCGCTGACGAAACCGAGCAGCTCGCCAAAAAAGCCTTCCGCCTGGAAATGGAAAACGCACGCCTGCGGCACCGGCTCGACGACATGCTCAACTGGCTGCTGGATAATGTGCGCGGCACCTTCCCCCTGCCGGAAACCCAAATGGCCAACCTGCGCGTGACGCCGGTGGATGACCATTTGCAGGTCAGCGCCGATCTCGCGCAAATCCTGCGGCTGAACGATGCCGAAGTGGACACCCTCGATCAGGCGTTCTGGGGCACGCGCACGCTCCTCTATGAGCTGGAAACCGAGAAGCTCACCGTGGATGAACCCGCCGCCGGCCAGGCCGTGCTGAATATGCCGCCGTATCCCGAAGAAGGCCAGGTGGTGCGCGAGGAACTCTACAACACCCTGCAAAGAACCCTCGGTGTCGCGCGCTTCCAACGCTTCCGCCAGGTGGCCGAGACCGGGCTCGATGAGCAGTTTGAATATTTCGGCGAAGTGGAACGCACCATCGAGTTCGCGGAAGTGGCCGATGCCGCCTCGGGCCATTCGCAACTGTTCGTGCGCGATGAACGGATTCTGCCCAACCGCGAGGACCCCCAACGGCAGGACATCACCACCTCCGAGCGTTTGGTCACGGAGCTGCCTGCGGAATATTATGCCTATTGGAACTGGCTGCCCGACTATGTGACGAGGTTTGCGCGTGGCAACTGAACTACGCCAGCCTGCGGGTGGTCAGCCGTCCGTTTCTCCCGCCCGCGCCGCCCGCCGTCAGCGCGAGGCGAGTCGCCGCCAGGATACCGCCCGCCAACGGCTGCGCCTCGTGTTTATGCTCTTTGCCGTCGCCGCGCTGGTGGCGCTGGTGATGGATGCGCGGAAAATGTCGCACCGCCTGCAAACGCGCACCGCCAATCGCCCCGTGGCCCGCAAGGGCGAAGTGGCCGATATCGAGGCCGGGCTCCACGATGCCCGCCATGTGGACCCCGCCGGCCTGTTCAGCTTCGTGCCGCCGCGCCACTGGGTCAAGGTGCAGCAGCCGCCCGGCAGTTTTTTCAATGTGGTCTATCAAGGCCCGCACGGGATGGACATGAGCATCCTGGTCAGCGTCACCAACGGCATGACCTTCAATGCGCTGGTGGATAGCCTGCGCCAGCGCGAACGCGCGCTGTCCGCCGAAACGCATCTGGACTTCGCCTACGTGGGCCCGCAGCGCGTGGTGAAGCGCACCGTGCAGCTCTTCCGCAGCAAGCTGCTGCTGCTGGATTTTCTCACCGGCGACCTGGCGCACCACGTGCAATTCAGCACGCCGCCGGAATTGTTCGATGAATATGAGCCGGTGTTCCTGCGCCTGATGCAAACCTACGAGCCGGGCAACATCCTCCCGGCGTTCAATCCGCCGCCACCCGCCCCCTGAACGTGGAACCGCCGCACGTCCGCTACGGCGCGCGGCCGGGCGCGAACAGCGTGCGGAAGGGGAGCGTCACCTCCGATTGGCATTGCACGGCGGTGCCGTCGCGCGCCACCACGGTCAGCGTGTGCATCCCCGGCGCCAGCGTGGCCAGATTCAGCGGATAATCCACCTCATACGCGCGCGCGGTGCCCAAATGGAACAGGGCGCTGGCCCGCCCGACACCGTCGTTGACCAAGAGCCGGTCGCGCCCGGTGGCCCCGCCGATATACACCCCTTGGGAGAAACCGGCCGTGCTGCCGACGGCGCAGGGCAGGGGCTGGCCGTCGCTGTCCAACGGTTCACGCACGGAGATGTCGAGCCGGTCGGCGCGAACCTGGGCGGTGATGTTGCCGCCGCCGCGCGCATTGATGGCCCACGCCAAGCCGGCCACGGCGGCAAACAGGTCTTCGCCGGGCGCCACGGTATAGACAAATCGGTTCGTGCCGATGACCGCCTCCAGGTCGTTGCCCACCGCCGCGAACGGCCGCGTGATGGGCGCGTAGTGCCGCCCGTCCACATACAAATCCAGATACACCGGCGGCGCGCCGCGCTCGTGCGCCGCCACCACCAAATGCAGATTCGTCGGCCCGGTGATTCCCGCCTGCGCCGCCGGCTCGGTAATCTGCACCACCGGCGGCGCGGCAAACGGCGCGGCCAGCGGATCGCCCACCCAGATGCCCTGATACGGATTGCGGACGGACATCGCCAACGCCTCGCCCGCCGTGAAGCCGCGGAAATACCAATAGGCCAGCATCGGGTCGGGGAACTTCGCCTGGTAGGCGCAAGGCTCGCTGACCGTGCCGTAGGACGCGGTCGCGCCCAACTGCATCCAGTCCCACACGCTGCTTTGGTTGTTGCACGGCGTGGGCAACTGTCCGGCGCACGAGGTCAGATTATCCGCAATGGCGCCCGGCGCCAAAACCAGTTGGATGAAGTTGGAAGGGAAGTACGCCAAGCCGGTCAGATAGCTCAACACCGGCTGCGGCGGCACGGGGCTGGTGGTGGGCTCGGCCAACAGCCGCTCGCCTTGGCCGTGCAGCGCAAATTGCCGGGCCACCGCCGGAAATGTGCGGTGCCGGATGTTGCGCGCGGTGTCCGCCGACCCCGCCAAACAAAACAGCCCATCGGCAAACGTGCCCTGCGCCGCCGCGCCGCGATCCACCACCCGCTTGGCGGTTTTCAAATCGCGCGCCGTCAGCAAAAACACAATCGGCGCATTGGCCTGATTCCAACCGGCGGTGGCGGTGTAGGCCATCTCCGCGCCGAAGTATTGATTGAGCGAATTGGTCGCAATGTGGCACGGCGTTTGGCCATCGCGGGGCTGCTGCTTATAGCCATAAAACAGCGCCGCCGTCATGCCGTTGCTGTTTTCCACCCGCGATGGAATATCCATGCACAACACAATGTAATGAATCTGGCCTTGCAGCCCCTGGCTGGCCAGGTGCGCCAGAATCGGCGCGCGAATGGTGCGCTCAAATTCTTCCAGCGTCACCGACTCCGCGCGCGGCGATACCGTAATGCGGCACAAATGATCCTGCGGGATGCCGTGCTGGGCCAGATAGTATGCCCCCAGCGCGCGGGAATCGCGGCTGGCGCTGTTCACCACCACCAGCGTATTCAACGGGCCGCCGCCCGCCCACGCTCCGCCAGCGGCCAGCAGCCATGCCACGATCCAAACCCGAAACCAACCGTTCATTGCCCATCCATGGTATGAATGGCCCCGCAAAGTGCAAGCCGGGAAGTGGCCGCGGACGCGTGTTTTCACCCGGAGTTGCATCGCGGCCCAACGCGGGGTAGGTTGCCTCATTGGGCAATCGCCGCAACCAGCACAGGAAAACCACGCATGAGCAAAACCAGCAAACCATCGGGAAAATCGTTGCATCGCCAGTGGTCGCAAACCGTGACGGACGGCATGGAGCGCGCGGCCAGCCGCGCCATGCTGCATGCCGTGGGCTTCTCGACCGCCGATTTCCACAAATCGCAGGTGGGCATCGCCTCCACGTGGAGCCAGGTCACCCCGTGCAACATCCATATTGATCGCCTGGCGCGCCGCGCGTCCGAAGGCGTCGCCGCCGCCGGTGGCAAACCGGTCATCTTCAACACCATCACCATCTCCGACGGCATTTCCATGGGCACGCAGGGCATGCGCTATTCCCTCGTCTCGCGCGAAATCATCGCCGACTCCATTGAAGCCGTCGTCGGCTGCGAAGCCTTCGATGGCCTGGTCGCCATCGGCGGGTGCGATAAAAACATGCCCGGCTGCCTGATCGCCATGGCCCGCCTTGATCGGCCCGCGGTGTTTGTCTATGGCGGCACCATCAAGCCCGGCTGTCATCACGGCAAGCCGGTGGATATCGTCAGCGTGTTTGAAGCCGTCGGCCAACGCGCGCGCGGCGAAATCTCCGGCAGGGAATTGGCGGCCATCGAAGGCGGCGCCATTCCGGGGGCGGGGTCCTGCGGCGGCATGTACACCGCCAACACCATGGCCAGCGCCATTGAAGCCCTCGGCATGAGCCTCCCCAACAGCGGCGCGCAAAACGCGGTCTCCGCCGCCAAAACGCGCGATTGCCGCGAAGCCGGCCGCGCCGTCATGGAGCTGATCCGCCGTGGCATTCGCCCCAGCGATATCCTGTCGCGCGAGGCCTTCTTCAATGCCATCACGCTGGTCATGGCCATGGGCGGCTCCACCAATTCCGTCCTCCATTTGCTGGCCCTGGCCCATGCCGCCAATGTCAAATTGGAGCTCGACGATTTTACCCGCATCGCCGCGCGCACCCCCGTGCTGGCCGATCTCAAACCCAGCGGCAGGCACGTCATGTCCGCCCTCGTCAGCATCGGCGGCACCGCGCCGCTCATGAAACTGCTCATTGATGCCGGCCTGATGAACGGCGACCTGCTCACCGTCACCGGCCGGAGCCTGCGCCAGAACCTCAAAAACATCCGGCCATATCCACGAGGCCAGACCATCATTCGCCCGCTCTCCGATCCCATCAAGCCCACCGGGCACCTGGTGATCATGCGCGGCAATCTCGCCCCCGAAGGCGCCGTCGCCAAAATCAGCGGCCACGAGGGCCTGCGCTTCGCCGGCCGCGCCAAGGTTTTTGAATCCGAGGAAACCGCGCTGGCCGCCATCCTCGCGGGCCAGGTCAAAAAAGGCCATGTTGTCGTCATCCGCAACGAAGGCCCCAAGGGCGGCCCCGGAATGCGCGAGATGCTCTCGCCCACCTCCGCCATCATGGGCCGCGGCCTGGGCCGTGATGTGGCGCTGATTACCGATGGCCGTTTCTCCGGCGGCAGTCACGGCTTTGTGGTCGGCCATTTATCTCCCGAAGCCGCCGTGGGCGGACCCATTGCCCTTGTGCGCAACGGCGACCCCATCGTCATTGACGCCGAAAAACGGACGCTCGTTCTCGACATTCCCGCCGCCGAAATCAAGCGCCGCCGCGCCGCCTGGCGGCCCGCGCCGCCGAAGGAAACCCGCGGCACCCTCGCCAAATACGCGCGCCAAGTCGGCAGCGCCTCCTTCGGCGCCGTCACCGACTAACCCCCAAAGGGGGCCGTTTCATACAATGATATTTTGGGTTTGCGGCCAACCGCTCCCCCGTTTTCCACAGTGTGGAAAAATCGGGCCAAATCGTTCCACA
>CAZNGD010000109.1:0-6892 GCA_964572295.1 uncultured Verrucomicrobiota bacterium | reverse complement strand
CAACAAAACGGCCTGCCCACGCGCCATGTCGAGGAGTGGAAATATACCGATATTTCCTTTCTGACCGGCCAGGCCCCGGCCGCGCCGGTTGCCGCCGCGACCACGGCGCTGGAACTCGCCCGTCTGCCCATCTGGCACGAGGACGATCTGAATATCGTTTTGGTGGATGGCCGGTTGCAGCAGGAGCTGTCGCCCGCGTTGGAGTCCGGTCAAGTGGAGTGGGCCCGCCTGGGCGACCTGGGCCTGAATCCTGACCCGGCGGCCTCCACCGCCCATCCGGCGGCGTTGCTGCATGACGCCTTTGTGCATGACGGCATCTGGGTGCGCATTCCCGCCAACGCGCAACTGGCGCGGCGGCTGCATATTTTGCTGCTGCACACCAGCCCGACGCCGCACGCCCTGCTCGCGCCGTGGGTGGCCATTTTCGCGGGCGCGAACTCGCAGGCGCGGGTGGCCATCACGGCGTATTCGTTGAGCGCGGCCTCCTGCCTGCATCTGCCGCGCGTGGTGGCCAGCGCCGATCCCGGCGCCCATTTGGCGTTGAGTCAGGCGCAATGGCTGAACATGCAATCGTACCACTTGGCGACCACCCGCCTGGAGCTGCAACGCGATAGCCATCTGGCCCATCTGGAAGCCGGGTTGGGCGCGGCGTTGGCGCGTCACGATCTGACTGCGGTGCTGCTGGAGTCCGGCGCGGAGGTCGCGCTGAACGGGCTCTACGCGCTGGACGGCAGGCGCCATGCCGACTTCCATACGCGGATCGAACACCGCCAGCCCCATTGCCGCAGCCGCCAGATCTACAAGGGCATTTTGGCGGGACGGTCCGCCGGCGTCTTCAACGGCGCGGTGCGGGTCCATCCCGGCGCGTCCGGCACCGATGGCCACCAGCTCAACAAGGCGCTGCTGATGAGCCGCGAGGCGCAAATGTTCAGCAAGCCGGAACTGCTGATTGATAACGACGATGTGAAATGTTCGCACGGCGCGACCATTGGCCAGATCAGCCCGCAGGAATTGTTTTATCTGCAAAGCCGCGGCATCCCCGCCGCGCAAGCGCGGCACATGCTCGCGCGCGGCTTTGTGGAGGACATCATCTTCCAGCAGGGCGATTCCCGCCTGCGCGCCGATTTGGATTGGGCCCTCGACCGGTATTTTGCCGACCATGAATGAGCCGTCCCGCCAGCCGCTTGATCCGTTGGCCCTGCGCCGGGAGTTTGCCTGCTACCGGGAAGCGGGCGCGCCGCTGGTCTATCTGGATAGCGCGTCGTCATCGCTGAAGCCGGACCGCGTCATTGATGCCGTTGCCGACCACTATCGGCGGACCCCCGCCAACATTCACCGCGGGCTCTACCCCATGAGCGAGGCCGCCACCGCCGCGTACGAAAACGCGCGCGAACGGGTGCGCCGCTTCATCAACGCGGCCTCATTGGCGGAAGTGATTTTCACCAGCGGCACGACCGATGCCATCAATCTCGTGGCGCACGGATTCGGCAACACCCTGCAGGCGGGCGATGAAATCCTGATCACCGGCCTGGAGCATCATGCGAACATCGTGCCGTGGCAACTGCTGCGCGAGCGGCGCGGCATCGTGTTGAAGGTGGTGCCCATCACGCCGACCGGCGAGGTGGACCCCGCCGATTTCCGCGCGGCATTGAGTCCGCGCACCCGCCTTGCCGCGTTCACCGCCGTCTCCAACGCGCTCGGCACGGAAACCCCGGTGGCGGAGCTGGTGGCGTTGGCCCGCGCTGCGGGCGCGGCCACGCTGGTGGATGCCGCGCAGGCCATGGCCTGTTGCCCGGTGGATGTCCAGGCCTGGGGCTGCGATTTTCTGGCGTTTTCCGGCCACAAACTTTTTGGTCCCAACGGGGTGGGCGTGCTCCATGGCCGCCGCGAACGGCTGGCCGCCATGAGCCCCTTCAAGGGCGGCGGCGACATGATCCGCTCGGTCACATATGCCCACACCACCTATAACGACCTGCCCCACAAATTTGAGGCGGGCACGCCGCCCATTGCCGCAGCGGTGGGGTTGGGCGCGGCCATCCAGTGGGTGGAGGAGCTGGGCTTGGCGCGCATTGCAGCCCACGAAGCGGCGTTGCTGGCGGCCGCCAGCGCGCAGCTTGCCGCATGGCCCGGCGTACATCTGGTGGGCCAGCCGCGCCGCCGCCGGGGCATTGTGTCATTCCAGTTGGCGGGCATTCATCCGCACGATGTCGGCACCCTCCTCGGCGCGGACGGCATCGCCGTGCGCACGGGGCACCACTGCGCCCAGCCGCTGATGGATCACCTCGGGCTGCCCGCCACGGTGCGCGCGTCGTTCTCGGTCTATAACACGCCGGACGACATCACCGCGCTGCTGGCCGGCATTCGGCGCGTGCAGGAGGTGTTCGGATGAGCGATGCCGCCGATCTCTATCAGGAGCTGATTTTGCAGCACAGCCGCACCCCGCGGCATTTCGGGCCGCTGCCGACCGCCACGCATGAGGCCGCCGCCGACAACCCCCTCTGCGGCGACCGCTACCATATCCGCGTGCAGGTGGATGAAAACGGCATCATCCGCGATGGCGCGTTCGAGGGGGCGGGCTGCGCCATTTCCAAGGCCTCCGGCTCGCTGCTGCTGGATGCGGTCATTGGCCGCTCGCGCGAGGACTTCGCGCGCCTGTTTCAGGAGTTTCACGCCGTGGTGCGCGGCGACGAGCAGTCGCCCGCCGCCATTGCGCGACTGGGCAAGCTGGCGGCATTTGCCGGCATCTGGAAATATCCCGCGCGGGTCAAATGCGCGATTCTCTGCTGGCACGCCCTGCGCGGCGCGCTGGCGGGCGAGAATGCCGCCACCACCGAATAGCCCGCCGGCGGCGCGCGCGGCGTTCTTTTGGCTTTGCGCGGGACGGGGCGGGGGGTAGGATGCGCGGGATTTTTTGAGGTATCAACAGAGTGGCGTGATGAGAATTCTATCGGGCATCCAACCGTCGGGCAAACTGCACATCGGCAACTATTTCGGCATGATGCGGCCGGCCGTCGAATTGCAACAGCGCGGCGAGGCGTTTTTGTTCATTGCCGACTACCATGCGTTGACTTCGGTGACGGCCGCCGAGACCCTGCGCCAGGGCGTGCGCGATGTGGCGCTGGATTTTCTGGCCTGCGGCCTGGATCCCGCCCGCACGGCGTTTTATCGCCAGAGCGATTTGCCGGAGGTGCACGAGCTGGCATGGCTGCTCTCGAATGTGACCCCGCTGGCGCTGTTGGAGCGGTGCCATTCCTACAAGGATAAGCTGGCCAAGGGCATCGCGCCCAACCACGGCCTGCTGGCATATCCGGTGCTGATGGCGGCGGACATCCTCATCGTGCAGGCCAACGTGGTGCCGGTGGGGCGCGACCAAAAACAGCATGTGGAAGTCACGCGCGACCTCGCCATCAAGTTCAACCTCGCCTTCGGCGAGACGTTCACCATCCCGGAACCGCAAATCGCCGACACCGTGGCGGTCGTGCCGGGCCTCGATGGCCAGAAAATGTCCAAGAGCTACGGCAACACCATCGAGATTTTTGGCGACCCGAAGGCGACGCGCAAACGGATCATGAGCATCGTGACCGATAGCAAAACATTGGAAGAGCCCAAGGACCCGGACACCTGCAACGTTTTCCGGCTGTATCAACTGTTTGCCACGCCGGCCCAGCAGGCCGATTTGGCGGCGCGTTACCGCGCCGGCGGCATGGGCTACGGCACCGCCAAGAAAGAGCTGGCCGATCTGCTGGAGGCGTATTTTGCGCCGCTGCGCGCCAAGCGCGCGGAACTGGCGGCCCAACCGCACCATGTCGAAGCGGTGCTGCAGGCGGGGGCGGCCAAGGCCCGCGCGGTGGCGCGCGAAACCCTGACGCGGGCGCGCCGCGCCGTGGGGCTGGAGTAGGCCCGGCCGCCGCCGGATGAACGAATCGGAACCGCGCAGACCGCAGGCGAATTCACATGACGTTGGAAGAATACAAAGTCCGCCTGGAGGTGTTTGAAGGCCCGCTGGACCTCCTGCTGTACCTGATCAAAAAGGAAGAGCTGGACATCTACAACATCCCCATCGAGCGCATCACCACGCAGTACGTCCAGTATCTGGACCTGATGAAGATGCTGGACTTGAACATCGCCGGGGAGTTTCTGGTGATGGCGGCCACGCTCCTGATGATCAAGAGCCGGATGCTGCTGCCGGTGGAAGAACGCCCCGAACTGGAGGAAGAGGAGGAAGACCCGCGCTGGGACCTCGTGCGCCAGTTGGTGGAATATAAAAAGTTCAAGGACGCGGCGCTGCATCTGGAATCGCTGGAGGCCCGCCGCGAGGATATTTTCTGGCGCGACGGCGCCGAGGCCGTGCTCCCGAAGGAGGCCGATCTGGCCCTGCGCGATGTGGGCCTCTTTGATTTGATCAGCGCCTTCAACGACGCGCTCAAAAAAATCCAGAACGAAGAACTGCGCGAGATTTTTGCCGAGCACTTCACCGTGGCGGAAAAAATCGAGCACCTGAGCGACCGGCTGACGCGGGAGCAGGGCTTCTCGCTGTCCGACATGTTCACCACCATGCGCTCGCGGCACGAGATTGCCTGCACCTTTTTGGCGCTGCTGGAGCTGATCCGACTCAATCAGGCGCGCGCCGTGCAACGCGAAACCTTCGGCGAGATTTATATCGAGCGGGCGGAGGGCATGGTGGAACGGGTGCCCCCGGTGGTGGAACAAGCCGCGCCGGCCGGGCCCGCAAGGGAAGGAAGCAACGGATGAACGATTTTGTGCTGCCCGAACTGAAGCAAATCATCGGCGCGATGCTGTTTGTGCGCAAGGAGCCGCTGACCGTGGCGGAAATCCGCCGCGTGCTGCAGTCCACCGCGGAACGCCGCGGCGGCATCACCAGCGACTTCGCCAAGGCCAACGAGGAACTCATCCGCGAGGCCGTGGATGAGCTGTCGCGGGACTTGCGCGACCGCAAGGTGGGCTGCCACGTGACGGAAGTCGCCGGCGGCTGGAAGCTGGAAAACGATGCCAACTGCGGCCCGTGGCTGCGGGTCATGCTGCAAAAAGGCCGTGGCGCGCGGCTCTCGCTGCCGGCGCTGGAAACGCTCGCCATCATTGCCTATCGCCAGCCCTGCGTGCGTTCGGAAATCGAAACCGTGCGCGGCGTGGCGGTGGATGCCATTCTGCGCAACCTGCTGGAGATGCAGTTGGTGCGCGTGGTGGGGCGCAGCGAACTGCCCGGCCGTCCCTGGATGTTCGGCACCACCCAAAAGTTCATGGAGCACTTCGGCCTGAAAAGTTTGGCCGATTTGCCCGGCACCGATGAATTGCGCCGGATGGAGGCGAAGCAGGCCCACGCCCGCGCGCCGCAGGCCGCGCCGGAGCCCCCGCCGGAAGACCCGAATCAGTTGAAACTGCCGGCCATCGAAGCCGAAGCGCCGGAGACCCCCAGCGCCGATGAAGCCGTGGGCGCGGTCACCGACGAGGAAGAAGACACCTTCGCGCGCGACGAAATGTCCGCCGACGACATCGTGGGCGGCGAAGACGAGGAGACCGAAGCATGAGCCTGTTCACCCCCATCGCCAATTCCTGGATAGCCAACCAGCGCCCTTATCAGCCCGGCCGCCCGCTGGAAGAAGTGGCCCGCGAGCTGGGGCTGCCCAGCATTGAGGGCATCGTCAAGCTGGCCTCCAACGAAAATAATCTGGGGCCTTCGCCACGGGCCATGGCCGCCATGCGCGAAGCCATTCCGCACATGCACCTGTATCCCGACGGCGGCGCGTTTTACCTGCGCCAGGCCATCGCCCAAAAGTTCGGCGTGGCCGATCACATGGTCATGATGGGCTGCGGCTCCAACGAGCATCTCGTGCTGCTGGCCCACGCCTTTATGCAGGAAGGCGACAACCTCGTGTGCTCCGCGCGCTCGTTCGTGGTCTATAAGCTCGTGGCGGCGCTCTACCGTTGCCGGTGCATCGAAGCGCCCATGCGGGGCATGACGCACGATCTCGACGCCATGCTCCGCGCCATCACCCCGCGGACCAAGCTCGTCATTGTGGCCAACCCCAACAACCCCACCGGCACGCTGGTGGACCAGGCCGCCGTGGATCGGTTCATCGCGCAGGTGCCGGACCATGTCGTCACGGTCTTCGACGAAGCCTACATGGAGCTGGTGGACCCGGCCAGGTATGTGGACACCGTCCAGCACGCCAAAGCCGGCAAAAAGCCGGTGATTACCCTGCGCACGTTTTCCAAGGCCTACGGTCTGGCCGGGCTGCGCGTGGGCTACGGCATCGCGCAACCCGACGGCATTGACCTGCTCAACAAGGTGCGCCAGCCGTTCAACGTCACCGCCATGGCCCTTGCCGCCGCGCTGGCCGCGCTGGACGATGACGACTATCTCGTGGCCTCCCGCCGGATGTTGAAGGAGGGCCGCGCCCAACTGATGGCCGGCATGCGCCGGCTGGGGTTGGACCCGGTGGAATCCGTCACCAACTTCATTTTGTTCCCCTTCGCCAAGGCTGGCGAACTGACGGCGGAACTCACCAAGCGCAAAGTGATTGTGCGTCCGATGGCCGGCTTCGGCCTGCCGGACCATGTGCGCGTCAGCGTGGGCAAGGCGGAGGAGAACGCGCAGTTTCTCGCGGCCCTGGCCGAGTCCATGGCCCTCCTGGCCTAGCCCTTCCCGCGCTGCCGTCCGGGCTGTTTGGCTGTTTCTGTAGCCGGGCTCGCTGAGCCCGGGGCTGTTTGGGCTCAGGTTCCGGTGGCTGCAAAAAATGGGTCCGATCCGTCCTGTTTTTTTCCGCGCTTTTTCCTGCCTGGCGCGATGGTTTTCCACACCGTGGAAAAATGGGGCCCAATCGTTCCACACAATGGAAAAAGTTTTTTCGATTTTTCCACACAATGGAAAAAC
>CAZNGD010000108.1:0-7019 GCA_964572295.1 uncultured Verrucomicrobiota bacterium | reverse complement strand
GGAAGGTATCGTTCCTCAACCATTCCCGCCCTGCAAAAGCCCGAATCAGCGAAATTGCCGGGCGACAATGCGGAACTCAGGTGAATGATTCAGGCTGGAGCATGTGAAGAAATAATGTAGCCGGTAACCCCATGGTTTTGCCTTGCCCCCCGGCAACGTATCCGGCAAGGTATTTCCGTGCATTCGCCGTTGGCTAACTCTGCCGCCGCAACCGGGACGTTGCCGGCTGCCGCGCAGCCTGTTTCGCGTGTGGAAACATGGCTGGTGCGCGGCGGCATGGTGATGGCGCTTGTGCTGGCGCTGGGGCTGCTCTGGTCGGGATTTTGCGCCTTCACGTGGCACAAGTTCGGCCTGTTCGATTATGGCGTATATACGAATATGATCTGGAATAGCGGGCACGGCGAATTATTCCGCTGTCTGCTGGATCGCACCTATCTCGCCACTCATTTGTCATTCTCGCTGGCGTTGCTCGGCCCGCTGTATTACTTCTGGAACCACCCCTTCCTGTTATGGGTTGTGCAGTGGCTGATGCTGCTCACGGGCGCGTGGTTCCTGCTGCGGAGCGCGCGGCGCGCGCAAGTCTCGCCCCTGTTGGCCTGGGCCATCGTGCTGTTTTTCCTTGGCTATCACTTCAACCAGCAGGTGCTGCTGAGCGAGTTTCATGGGGTCAGCGCCTACCTTCTGCTGGTGCCGTGGCTCTATTACTGTTTGCGGTACCGTCGGCGGTGGGTGTGGCTGCCCTGGCTGTTGACGCTTGGCCTGCGGGAGGATGCCGCGCTGATCATTCTGCCCCTGTTGCTCTATTGCGCCGTGCGTGAGCGCTGGTGGCCGGGCTACATGTATGCCGCGCTGTCGCTGCTCTATTGTTTGGTGGCCATTCGCTGGCTGTTCCCGCTGCTGGCCGGAATGACGTTGCAGGTGCGCCGCGAGGGCCACATGAGCGATCCCTTGGGCAACTTCCTGAACCCGGCCACCTGGGAAATGCGGTGGCACGCGCTCTGGTGGGTCGTGCTGCCGGCGCTGCCGTTTCTGTGGCGGCGGAGCTGGGTTCCGCTGCTGGTGTTGCCGGCCGTGCCGGTGCTGATTGCCATGGGCAGTGGCACCTCCCATCACTTCACGCTTTCCCTGCACTATCCCGCCGCCACCATGGCCTGTCTGGCGGTCGCCATGGTCGAGGCGGCGCGCCTCCGCCGTCAGCCGACCGCCCCCACGGGCGGGCGGGGCGCTCGGTGGTGCGCATTGGCGTTGGTGCTGATCACCGCCTTTTCCTTCCGCACCCACGGTTTTCTGGTGGGCAGCGTTCTGCACCACTCGCTCCATCCCGTCTACTGCCAAATCCACGAATCCGGCTTGCGCGGCTTGCGCGCCGCGCGGCAAATCCCAACGCATGGCATCCTCCGCAGCGCGCCGCACTTGACCGGATTTTGCGCCAACCGGCGCGATCTGATGGACTGGGCGGCAGACCCCGCCACAAACCCGCCGGCGGATTTCATTTTTAGCGAAATGAAATATCTGCACAATCATCGCATCGGCTACCACGCCGAACTGACGGGCGGCGATTACGGCCTGGTTTATTTTGATGAGGGTTTTGTGTTGCTGCAGCGCGGCGCGCCCACCAATTGGAATTATGTGCTGGAAGCCGCCTACGAACGCGCGCCCTATGGCACGCAATTTCCGCGCCTTCACCTGCCCAAGTGGCTGGGGCGGGTCAATCAGGCGCTGACCATCCCCTCCTTGCATTGGCGTGGTGGGCGGCCGGGCGCAACCGGCGTGCTGGGCGCCGCGCCCTATGTCACCTTGGAACCCGGCGCCTACGACGCCGTCTTTCTTTTCGCCGCGCAAGGCCGCATCGGCGACAACTTCTGGGGCACGCTGCAAGTGTGCCGGGCCGACGACGATCAACCACTGGGCCAAGCGCCCATTGAACCGATTGCGACCGGCCGCCATGCGCTGCGCAGCCAGCGGGTGTCGTTCACACTGCCGGAAACCACCAAGGTGCAGGCTGTCGTGCAATGCCGCGAAGCCGAATTGTGGCTCGTGCGGACGCTCCTGATCCCGCGCGGCGCGGCTTGGGATTTATGACATGACGCGCCGCCGGATGCTGCCGCTTTGTTTGCTGGCGCTGCTGTTGGTGGCGGCGGCTTGGCGCGGCATCCAGTTGTTCCAGCCTTCCCTCACCACCGGCGACGAAGCCTTGGTGGCGCTGCGCGCGCGCGGCCTGTTGGAGCAGGGGCACGGTTGGACACCCCATTGGAATGGCGCGCCGGATGTCCATAAGCCGCCGCTCTATTTTTGGCTGGTGGCGGCCGGGTACAAGTTGTGGGGAATGCACCTGGCGGCCGTGCGGGCGCCGTCGTTGGCGGCTTATCTGGCGGTGCTGGCCCTGACCTTTGTGCTGGGCCGCCGCGTTGCCGGCGATTGGGCCGGCTTGTTGGCGGCGTTGTTGACCGCGCTGCATCCCACCATGGCTCTCCAAGCCAGCATGGGGATGATGGATTCACTCCTAATTGCGCTGACCCTCGGCGGCGCGTGGTTTCTGCTGCGTACCGCTGACGATCCCCGTTTCTTTTTGGGGTGGGGCCTGTGCTGCGGTCTGGCGCTGCTGACCAAGGGCCCCGGTGCCGTGCCCATCCTGCCGATTTCCCTGCTGTATTTGCTGCTGGCGCGCCGCGCGGCCTTCCGCCAACCGTGGCTCTACATCTCGCTGGCGGGCGGCCTGCTGCTCGCGGGTATCTGGTTCGCCAGTCAGTTTTGGATGAACCACGAGGCGTTTCTAAAACCCTATTACCACGATATGGTGGACTATCGGCTGCAACACTCCTGGACGGATACCGCGCTGTATCTCAAATCCGGGCGCCACCTCGTTGCCTCGTGGGGAGGGGTGGCGCCGCTGTTCTGCGGGGCCTTTGTCTTGTCGTGGTGGGGGGGGGGTGGCCCGGTCTGGCGTGGCGCGCGCGATACATGGCTCATGGTGCTGTTGGCTGGCGCGGTGCCGCTGGTGCTGGTGTCGCTGGTCCGCCAACAGATGTCGTGGTACATGCTGCCGGCGGTGCCGCCCATGGCGATCATGACGGCCCAGCTCACGACGCGCCTGCTGCAGCGCGCCGCGCCGCTGGCGCTGCGGCTGGTCGCCGGCGGATTGCTGGCGGCGGGAGTTGCCTTGCCCCACGTCTATGCGGGGCCGCCCGCATTGCCCAAGTTCGTGCTGGCGTTGGCGACGCTCTCCGCCGTGGCGGCGGTTGGCCGTCGCGAGCCATGGCAACGAATCAGCGGCGCCGCATTCGGCCTCGGCCTGGTGGCCGCGCTGGCGGGCAGCCTTTCCATTCAAAATCCCTACGTGACCGTGATGCGGGCGCGCGACTCCAGCGAGATGCGCGTGATCGCCGACCGGCTGGCTGCGGAAGCCCCGACCGACCATCCACTGGTGGTCAACTTCCGGCACTATAAACTCAATTCGCTGATGTTTTATGCCCATCGAGACAGCGTGCAACTCGGCGCGTTTTGCCAGAGCCCGGTCGCGGCCGGGTCCCGGCATCTCGGCGTGCTGGCCGGTGGCGGGTGCCGTGAATATTTGCGCGGGCTCGAAGTGGAATCGCTCGGCGAATACGCTGGCCATGAATGGGTCGCCATCTGCAATCGCCAAGCGGAGCCCGTCATTCCGGGCCTGCCCGCCCAAGCTCCGGCGGCAGAGGGCGCCGACGAGCCTTGAGCCGCCCGCGCGCCCGCCGCGCCGGTTTAGCGGATGCCGCCGGGCCGATCCAAAAAGACATTGAAGGTTTGCAGCGGCGCTTGCCCGCGCAATTCTTCCTGCAGGCGGGAAACATCGGTCTTCAGGCCGGAAAATACATATTGGAAACTGGCCTGATCCTCGCGGAACGATGAGCTTTCCAAACGGAAGCGTTGCAGGTGGCGGGCCAGCACTTGCTCCACCGCGGTCATGTGCGCGGCGGCTTCGCCCGCGGCAATGGTCAGCGTCAGAATGCCGTCGCGCCGCCAGAGCTTCCACGTGCGCAGCCCCCGCGTCAGGCAGAGACTGCCGAAGGCCACCAGATACAGGATGACCAGAAAACGGAAGTTGAACGTGGCCGCCGAAATGGAGGCCGCAATCACCAGCATGATGAAACCCACTTCCTCCGGCTCCTTGATGGGCGTGCGGAAACGGATGAACGACAGCGCCCCCAGCAAGCCCAGCGAAAGGGGAATGGAAAGCTGCACGCCAATGAAGAGCGTGGTGATGGCCACCCCCAGCAGCGGAAAGGCGCGGTGGACCTGGCTGCCCGTGCCCCGCCGCTCATAGAAAAAGCGGTAGAACCCCGCCGCGGCATACGCGGCCGCCAGCGAGGCCAGCAGCGCCAGCAAAAACAATCCGCTATCCAGTTGTTCCCGGATTTGCTGCAAACTTTCCAACACCCCAAACGTATTCACATTATTCATGGCGGCGCGCCTCCTTGAAGCACTTGATTCATACATTCTCCATATTTTGAAAAACTGCGCAATCGCAAGCCCATCTGGAAAAGCGGATAGGTCCAGGCGGGCAGTTCCTTGCCCGGCTGTTTGAACTCGCAGACCACGCGGTCCAAATGCACCGGCCCCAGCACGGGAAAGGATGCCGCGTGGATGCGCTCGGCGCGGATGTGCCAGTCAAAGGCCACGCGACTGCCACTGACCGGACAGATGAAGCGCCGCCGGGCATAGGAAATGCACAGGGTCGGGCGCAACAGGTGCGGAATGGCTTCGCCCAGCTCCGCCGCATGACGATACAGGAAATCCAGCAACGCGGGATCCTCCAACGGCGTGGTGGCCAGCCAGCGTTCCGGCGCGCGCACCGCAATGCGCGCCTTGCGGCGGGCGGAGCCCAGCCGGTGCTTGGCCTCGATGAATACCGGCACCTCCTCATCCGTGAGGGGGCCCGGCCGGCCATACCACCGCAAACGGACTTTCAGCTTCAGATTATCGCCATTGATTTTTTCATCGTGGAACTGACGATTCGGCGTGTCAAAGTAGATGCTGTTGATCGCCCCCACGGGATATTCACCGTCGGGTTGGCACGCTGCGGTCAACAACGCCTGGACCGGTTCAATGTGGCGGGCCTCGCCCACATATTTGACTTCATTGACCAAGCCTTCGTCAGGCGCGGCCAACAGGGACTGCCACTGAAGCATCATGCCCGCCATTGTGACACAAAACGCCCCGCAATCAATGGCTTTTAGCCCGAATAATTCACACGACCAGTCCGCCCCAGATGCCGGGCGGCTCCGCCATGGTGCTGAATGATTCAGGTTCGGCTGGCGGCCGATTTTTTAGGCCGGCGGCTGGCTTGGTGGCAGACGTTGGAGAATGACGCGCGGATTCTTCTCCTGGAAAAACTTCAGCTCCCAATCGGCCGAGAATAGCGCCACCGGCCGGTTGGCGGTGTCGTAGGCCAGCCGGCAACTGCTGGGCAGCATGACCGGTGCAACGGGTTCGCCGGCGGGATCCACCCAGCGCAGGAGCGTCCACGGCGCAGCCTCGCGGCGGGTCATCGCGCCATATTCATTTTCCAGGCGATACTGCAACACATCCAACTGGAGGGGGCCCACGGCACCCAGCAAAGGCGCGCGCGAGCCGGAGTCGGGCAGGGTGAAGGTTTGGACCGCGCCTTCCTGCAGCAGGTGGTCCAGCCCCGCGCGGAATCGCTTGAATTGTGCGGGGCTGGCGTGGTGCAGCCACGCAAAACATTCCGCGGCAAACTGCGGCAAGGGGTCATACACGATCGCCGGGTCTTCCGTCAGCGTGTCGCCAATGCCAAACTCGGCATGCCCCACCAGCCCGATGACATCGCCGGGATAGGCTTCGTCCACGGTCACGCGGTCGCGGGCAAACAGTTTGCGTGAGTTGGAAAGCCGCAGCACCTTGCCGGTGCGGGAGTGGGTGGCTTTCATGTCGCGCTGGAACACGCCGGAGCAGATTCGCAAAAAGGCGATTTGGTCCCGGTGTTGCGGGTCCATATTGGATTGAATTTTGAAAATGAAGCCGGAGAACTGATCATGCTGCGGAGGCACCACCAGCGTTCCGGCCTTATGCGGGCCGGGAGGGGGGGCGTGAGCCAGAAAAAAGTCCAGTAGCAGTTGCACCCCGAAGTTATTGAGCGCGCTGCCAAAGAAAATGGGTGTCATGTCGCCCGCCCGCACGGCGGCATCATCGAACACCGCCCCGGCGGCATCCAGGATGGCAATCTCCTCGGTCAACCGCCTGACGATATCGGGCGGCAGCGGGCTGAGTTTCGGCAAATCCTGTAGCGAATGCACCACTTCCGGCGCGCGGGAAGCGCCGCCGACCGTCCGCTCAAAAAAATGCGCCAGCCTGCCCGCACGGTCATAGATCCCACGGAAGTCGGCGCCATCGCCCAACGGCCAATTCATGGCGCAGGCGTGCAGTTGCAGGGTGTTTTCGATTTCATCCAGCAGCCCCAGTGGCGGGCGGGATGGGCGGTCGAGTTTGTTGATGAACGTAAAAATGGGAATGCCGCGCAGCCGGCAGATTTCAAACAACTTGAGCGTTTGGCTTTCGATGCCCTTGGCGGCATCCAACACCATAATGACCGCATCCACCGCCATGAGGACGCGGTAGGTGTCCTCGGAAAAATCGTGGTGGCCGGGGGTGTCGAGTAGATTGACCACGTAGTTGTTGTAATCGAATTGCAGGACGGTGGAGCTGACCGAGATCCCGCGCTGTTTTTCCAGCTCCATCCAGTCGGAGGTCGTCGCGCGCTGATTTTTGCGGGCCGTGACGGAACCAGCCAATTGCACCGCCCCGCCGTACAGCAGCAGCTTTTCGGTCAAAGTTGTCTTGCCGGCATCGGGGTGCGAAATAATCGCCAAAGTCCGCCGCCGCGCGATTTCCTGAACAGGGGTCATGGGTCGTGTGTGCCTTCTGCAACAAAATCATCGAATCCGCGCAGTCTTCCACACCCCTCAAAAAAGGCGAGTGAAATTTCTCGTTTCATCGCCTGAGTTCCGCGCACCCCGAAAATCTCGTTG
>CAZNGD010000107.1:0-7035 GCA_964572295.1 uncultured Verrucomicrobiota bacterium | reverse complement strand
GGGGGCTATTTGACGTTTGCTTCGAGCATGGGGTCGGTGAACATCACATGGCCTTGGATGGCACCCCAGCGGCCGTCGGGCTGGCGATCCTGGCTGAGATGGATCGTGTATAGCCGGGTATCGGCATTCACCCGTGCGGCGCATTCGGCCACCACGGAGCGCGTCGTGCGGTGACGCAGCGCCGTGCGGGTGGAGTCGGTCCACTCCACAACGCTCTCGATTCGCCAATCGGGCGTGGCGAGAATGGTCTTGAGTCGGCGGCAGCCGGGGGCGGCTTTGGCGACAACATCTTCCGCCGCCTTCTTCAATTCGGCGGCATCATTCCCGGTATAGGCATCGGGCCGCAGGCGCGTATCGGCGGCGCGGGCCGCCCGCAGGCGCGAATCGGCTTGCGTCAACGCCTGCAGGCGGTTACGGAGCGCATCAATCCGGGCGGTATCCTTGCTGAGGCCCGCCGCGCGGTCCACGACGTTCTGCGCCTGTTCCATCTGGAAGCGGTCGAGAAACAGGATCGTCTCGCCATGGCCCATCTTGGCCTCTTGCGCCTGGCAAAAGGTCTCCATATCGTTGAGTCGCCGGTCCGCCTCGGCGAGGTCGTTCGCGGCATATTGCGCACAGGAGTCGCCAAACTCCTGCAAGGCTGCTGCAAGGGTGCTGACCACCTGTTGCAGTTCGTCGGTGGCGTTCGCGCCCGGTTGGGCTTGGCGATAGGTCTCCAAGTCCGCGCTGGCGACGGCATGGATCGCCAGCCGCCGTTGCATTTCCTCTGCCTCGTAGGTGGCGCTGGGGACTAGATACTTGGCGGGATTGTGTCCGCTGCGGCCGATCCCGATCACATAGGGCTGCAAGCGCGCGAGCCAATCGGCGGAGGCCGCGCTGGCGGAGCTGGCCTGCGCGGCGGCGGCTGCTTGCGATTCCGCCCGCGCCGCCTCCCGGCCTTGGGCGGTGGCTTCCAGCGCGCCAATACGCCCTGCCATCGCCACGATCTCGGGGTGTTGCGGATCGTACTTGCCCGCGTAGCGGCGCTCCAGTTCGGCCATAACACCGCGCGCCTCGGCCGCCCCCGACCGCGCGGCGGCGATTTTGTCCACCTCCGCGATATGGTCCACGGCGATGGTTCGTTCCGCGCGGTCCACGACACGTTCCACATCCCGCAACTTAAACGACACATTGCCGGGCAACGGCTCCTGCGCCCATGCCCAACCAGCCAGCAACATCAGCCCCACACTCACGCCCAACCGATACCGCTTCATTGGCACTCCTCCTCCTTGGTTGTGTTGTCCGCCGGGGCCGCCCCGTTGACCACACGGGGCCAAACGGAATTCACACCGCCCACAGCAGCGAGGACAAGGTAATGACTTTTCCACGCCGTGGAAATCTTTTTTCCACAGTGTGGAACGATTTCATCCGATTTTTCCACAGTGTGGAAAAATATCCCCAAAGTTGTTCCATTGTGTGGAAAATCCGCCCAAAGTTTTTCCATTGTGTGGAACGTTTTGGCCTGTTTTTTCCACGGTGTGGAAAAGGGCGGGGGCTTGACGCGGTGGGGATGGGTGGTATGGTTGTCTAATGACGAAATGATGTGGTCGCTAGGGGTGTCCTCGAGGGAGAGGGCTGAGAGTTCCGGTGGTCCGGATAACCCTTGGAACCTGTTGGATCATTCCAGCGTAGGGACAGCGGATGGCGTGGATGTGCGCCGTGGTTTCTTCGCCGGAACCGCGGCTTTTTTGTTGGCTGCGGCAGGGGCCTCGGCGGCGGCAATGAAAAGGATGCGATGTCAACCAGTGGACCGATCAACGAGCGCGACAGAACGCTGCGCGAATGGGATTTCTTTTTGTTGTGGGCGGGCGCGGCCATTTCGCTGTCGGAAATCTGGGCGGGCGGGCTGCTGGCTTCGTTTGGGTTGTTGACGGGCCTGGGGATTATTGTGCTGGGCCATTTGGTGGGGAATACGCCGATGGCGTTGGGCGGGTTGATCGGCAGTCGCCACGGGGTGCCCAGTATGGTGAGCACGCGCGGCGCGTTGGGCAACCGGGGCGCGGCGCTGCCGGCGGTGCTGAATGTGCTGCAATTGGTGGGGTGGACATCCGTCATGCTCTGGATTGGCGGGCAGGCGGCGGCGGGGCTGGTGGGGGGGGGGGGGCGCGCCCGGTGGTGGATTGGCGGGCTGGGGGTGCTGACCACGGGGTGGGCTCTCGCCGGGAGCCGGGTTTGGCGGGTGCTGCAAAAAATCGGCGTGGTGCTGTTGCTGGCGATGTCGGTGGTCATGAGCGTTCTGGCGCTGCACACGTATGGCTGGCGGACGCTGTTGGCGCAGTCGCCACCGCGCGCCATGCCCGTGATGCTGGGTTTGGACCTGGTGATTGCCATGCCGATTTCCTGGATGCCGCTGGTGGCGGACTACACCCGCCATGCGGCGGTGCCCGGTCGCGGCCTGCGCGGCACATGGTGGGGCTATTTTCTGGTGAGTTCGTGGATGTTTGCCGTGGGGCTCATCGCCACGCTGGCGACCGGCTCCCCGGCGCCGGAATCCATGCTGCTCCAGTTGATGGGCGGCTACGGCCTGCTGGCGCCAGCGGTGGCCATTGTGCTGCTCTCCACCCTGACGACCACTTTTCTCGACATCTATTCCAATGCGCTGTCGGCGCAGAGTCTCTTGCCCCGGCTGGGCACGCGGCGTCTGGTGCTGGCCGCAGGCGTGGCCGGCACCCTCCTGGCGCTGTTTTTTGATGCCACAAAATATGAGACTTTTTTGCTGCTGATCGGCTCCGCGTTTTGTCCGTTGTTCGGCGTGGTGTTGACGGATTATTTTATTCTCCGCCGGGCGCATTATGTGGTGGCCGACCTCTATCAGCGCGGGCGCTATTGGTATCTGGGCGGGGTGAATCTCCGGGCCATGGCGGCGTGGGCGGCCGGCTTCGGAATCTATCAGGCCTGCGCCCGCGGCGGGTGGGTCACCGGTTCATCGCTGCCGTCCATGGCGGCGGCGGCCGTGCTTTATTGGTTGCTCTCAAAAAACAGGAAAGGCTGAACATGAATAGTGCCAACACGCTGGCGGCGCGGGTCGCCGTCAATATGCAACAGGTGCGCGACACCCGGCCGCTGGTGCACAACATCACGAACCAGGTCACCATCCAGTTTGTGGCGAATGTCCTGCTGGCGGCGGGGGCATCGCCGGTGATGGCCCACGCGCTGAATGAGGTGGAGGAAATGGTGGCGCTGGCCAAGGCGCTGGTGCTGAACATCGGCACGCTGGATGACGCGCAAGTTGCGGCCATGCTCCAGGCGGGGCGGGCGGCCGCGCGGCGGGGCATTCCGGTGGTGCTGGACCCGGTCGGCGCGGGCGCGACCGCGTTGCGCACGGCTGCGGCGCAGCGTCTGCTGGCCGAAACCAAGGTGGCCGTGGTGCGCGGCAATGCCTCGGAGATTTTGGCGTTGTCCGGCGCGGCTGCGCAAACGCGCGGCGTGGATGCGGCGGATGGTGTCGAAGCGGCGGTGGCGGGCGGGCAGGAGCTGGCGCGCGCCACGGGCGCCGTCGTGGCGATTACCGGCCCAACGGATGTCATCATGGATGGGCGGCGCGTGGTGCGGGTGACGAATGGCCATCCGCTGATGAGCCGGGTGACGGGCACGGGCTGCGCGGCGACGGCCGTCATTGGCGCGTTCGCCGCCGTGGATGCCGATCCGCTGCTGGCCGCCGCCACCGCGCTGGCCTACTTCGGCCTGGCCGGCGAATACGCGGCGGATGGCGCGCCGGGGCCGGGCACCTTTGCCGTGCGCTTCACGGATGCGTTGCACGAAATCACGCCCGACGAAATGGAACACGGCGCGCGCCTCACGGAAGGATGAGCGGGTGACTCCGGATTATTCGTTATATCTGGTGACGGACCGCGCGCTGGCGCGTGGCCGGGCGCTGGTTGAGCTGGTGCGCGAGGCGGTGGCGGGCGGCGTCACCTGCGTGCAGTTGCGCGGGAAACAGTTGAGCACCCGCGAGATGCTGGCCGAGGCGCGCGCGCTGCTGGCCGTGTTGCGCCCGGCGGGTGTGCCGTTGATTATCAATGACCGGGTGGATGTGGCGCTGGCCGCGGGCGCCGATGGCGTCCACGTGGGCCAGCAGGATATGCCGCTGGCCGATGTGCGGCGGCTGGCGCCGCGCGGCTGGCTGGTCGGCGTTTCCGCGGAATCGGTGGCCGATGCGGCAGAAGCCGCGCGGGCGGGCGCGGATTATATCGGGGTGAGTCCGATTTGGGCCACGCCCACCAAAGCCGACACCGCGCCGCCGCTGGGCTTGGCCGGGCTGCGGGCCATTCGCGCGGCGGTGCCAACGCCGCTGGTGGCGATTGGCGGCATTCACCCCACCAATGCGGCGGAAGTGATGCGCGCGGGCGCCGATGGCTTGGCCGTGGTGTCGGCCATCATCGCCGCGGCGAATCCGCGTCAGGCTGCGGCCGATTTGCGCCGCATCATTCAGGAGACCCCAAGACCATGAGCCAACCTTTAACCTATCGCCGGGCCTTGACCATCGCCGGCTCCGACAGCGGCGGCGGGGCCGGGATCCAGGCCGACCTCAAAACCTTTGCCGCCAACGGCTGCTACGGCATGAGCGTCATCACCGCGCTGACCGCGCAAAATACGCAGGGCGTGCGCGGCATCCATCCGGTGCCGCCGGAGTTTGTCGCGCAGCAGCTCGCCGCGGTGCTGGCGGACATCGGGGTGGATGCCGTCAAAATCGGCATGCTGTTTTCGCCGGAGCTTATCCTGACGGTGGCGCGCAAGCTGCGCGAGTATCCGGCGCCGCAGGTGGTGCTGGATCCGGTGATGATTGCGGCCAGCGGCGACAAGCTATTGCGCGATGACGCCGTGGTAGCGCTCAAGGAACATCTGATTCCCGTGGCGACGCTGCTCACGCCCAACTTGCCGGAAGCCGCCGTGCTGCTCGGGCGCGAGATCGCCACGCGCGAGGCCATGGCCGCCGCCGCGGCGGAGCTGGCCACCTGGGGTTGTCCCAATGTGCTGGTGAAGGGCGGGCATCTGACGGTGGACGACAGCGCGGATTGCCTTTATCTGGGCGCGACGCGGCAAATCCATTGGCTGGACGGCCCGCGGATTCCCACACGCAACAACCACGGCACCGGTTGCACGTTGTCGTCCGCCATCGCTGCGCGGCTGGCGCAGGGCGACACCATGGCAGACGCGGTGCGCCGCGCCAAGGAGTACATCACCGGCGCCATTCGGGCGGGCGCGGCTTACGAGATCGGCCATGGCCATGGCCCGGTGCATCACTTCTGGCAAGCGTGGGCGTAGCGGCCGGGGGGCGGTTCAACAGCCGCGCCGCAGGCAGTGGCGGCGCTCCCAATGCACCAAAACAAAAATCACCACGCCCAGCGTGGCGGTGGCGGCCAGCCCGGCGGGTGACAATGGTTGCAGGTTGAACACGCGCGCGAGCGCAGGGATATAGATCACGCCCAGTTGGAGGATTAACGTCAGCACGCTCAGCCCCACCAATGCGGGATTACGCCCGAAGCGGAAGGGGCGCGCCGCCAATGCGCGCAGTCCCCACGCCTGGCCCATTTGCGCGAAACCAATGGCCGCAAAGAGCACCGTTTGCCATTCCCCGTTGCCCCATTGGCCGCGATACCACAGGCCGGCCAGCAGCAGGGAGGACAGGCAAATCAACAGCCCCATCCGGCCAATGTGCGTCAACGCGGGCCGGTTGAGAATCCGCGCCTCCGGATGACGCGGCGGGCGCGACATCACATCCGCTTCGGCCGGTTCGAGGCCGAGGCCGAGGCCCATCAGGCCATCCGTGAGCAGATTGAGCCACAGCAAATGCAGCGGCCGCAGCGCCATGCCGCCAATGCCCACCAGCGGCGCGGCCAACATGATTAACACCTTGCCGAGATTGCCGCTGAACGAGTACTTCAAAAAACGCAGCAGGTTGTCAAAAATGGCGCGCCCTTCTTCCACCGCCGCCACCAGCGTGGAATAGTTGTCATCCAGCAGCACCATTTGCGCCGCTTCCTTGGCGACATCGGTTCCGGTGATGCCCATGGCCACGCCGATTTCCGCGCGCTTGAGGGCGGGGGAATCGTTCACGCCGTCGCCGGTCATGGCGACAATGTGGCCGCGGTCTTGCAGGGCCGTGACAATCCGCAGTTTATCCGTCGGCGAGACGCGGGCGAACACCGCCACAGCCGCCACTTGTTGGCGTAGTTCCTCCTTGGACAACGCGGCCAGTTGCGTGCCATCCATCACGCGCGGTTCTTCGCCGGCGGGGGTCAGGCGCAAGCCGCGGGCGATGGCCACTGCGGTGAGCGGGTGGTCGCCGGTGATCATGATGGTGCGAATGCCGGCGGCATGACAGGAGGCAATCGCGCTGCGCACCGCCAGGCGAGGCGGGTCCATCATTCCGATTTGGCCGCAGAACACGAGGTCGGTTTCCACGGCATCGGCGGTGGCATCGGGCGCGGGCGGCGCATTGAAACGGCGAACGGCCACGCCCAGCAGCCGGATCCCTTCGCGCGCCAACTGCTCATGATGCGCGAGAAATTGCTGCCGGATTTCCGCGGTCAACGGCACGATGCGTGTGCCATCCACCACTTGCGTGGCGCGGGCGAGCAGGCCATCGAGCGAGCCTTTGCTGGCGGCCAGCACGGGCGCGGTCAGGGGTGCGGGCAGCGGGAGGCCGCGGCCATCGGCCTGATGCAGCGTGGTCATGCGCTTGCGTTCCGGATCGAATGGATGTTCCGCGATGCGCGGCGCGCTGCGGCCCAAACCTGCGGTGGCAATGCCCAGCCGTTCGGCCGCAACCAGCAGCGCGGATTCGGTGGGGTCGCCGATCGCGCGCGGCGCTTGCCCGGCCGTCTCAAAAACCAAATGCGCGTCATTACAAAGCGCGGCGGCGAGTAACAGCGCGCGGAGTTCGGGATTATCCGTGGCGGGGGGGGGGAGGGGGCCGGCGTGATCGAGCCGGAGCCGGCGGTGCAGGGTGTGCAGGTGGGTGACGGTCATCCGGTTCTCGGTCAGCGTACCGGT
>CAZNGD010000106.1:0-7057 GCA_964572295.1 uncultured Verrucomicrobiota bacterium | reverse complement strand
CGCGCCCGCCGTGGTGTGTACCCGCGCCACCCTGCGGGTGGTGCAAGACCTGATGCAACGCCGCCCGCGCGAGACGGCGGGGGGCGCGCCCATTCGGGCGCTGGTCTATGGCGCCGGTTATCGCACATCGCTTTTTTTGCGCCAGGCGGTTTTCCGCGAGCCCGCGCTCAAACCTTTGGATGTGATCGGGTTGGTTACGGCGGATGATGCCATCATCGGGCACTCCGTCCACGGCATCCGCGTCTTGGGATTGATCACGGACCTGCCGGTGCTGGTCACCCGCCTGCGGATCGAGGCGCTATATCTCACCGAGCCGTTGGCCCCGGAAGCGGAGAAGGCCTTGCGGGGCGCGTTGCGCACCTGCGCGTTGCGTGTCGTCCGTTGGGATATTGTTGAATCGGAGGAAGTCTTTGTCCCCGCAACCTAGGTTGCTCATCAACGCCCTGTCGGTCACCAACACCAGTGGGCATCATGTGTTGCTGGGGCATTTGCAACAAATCGTCAGCCATCTCCACGGCCACCTGCGCCTGGTCGTGGTGGTGCGGGACGATCTGGCGGAACTGCGCGCCGCCTTGAACCCACAGGTGGATTGGGTGATCGCCCCGGCCGCCACCCGTCACTGGATGTGCCGCGCGCTTTGGGAGCGCGTTTATCTGCCGCGTTTGGCGCAGCGACACGCGGCCCGCGCCTATTTCACACCCAGCGGCATTGCCGCCCACGGTCTGGCCATTCCCCAAATTGTGTTTTGCCAGAATCCCTGGGCCTTGGTTCCCGCCGCGCGCCGTCGCCGGGATGCCTGCAAAGCGTGGCTTCAGCGCCGGGCCTATCGCCTGGCCATGCGCGTGGCGGAAGTCATGGTCTTCAACTCCCGCTACATGCAGGAAGCCTATCGGACCAATGCCGGTTTTGCTGAGCGCCGCGGCATGGTGGTCTATCAAGCCGCCAACGATTCCACTCACCTTCGCGCTCGACAGGAAGTCACCCGCCAACCTCAGCAAATCGTGTGTGTTTCCGCCATGGCGCCGCATAAAAACATCGAGACGCTTGTGCGCGCCTTTCAGCAGGTGCGCGCGGCGCTGCCCGCCGCGCGCCTCGTGCTGGCCGGCGGCTGGCCCGATGCCGCCTACGAGCGCAAAATCCGCCGTCTGGTCGCCGCGCTTGGTTTGAACGATGCCGTGGACTTGACCGGATTTGTTTCCCGCGAACGCCTCGAACAACTCTATGCCGAATCGCGGGTCTTTTGTCTGATGAGCCGCTGCGAATCCTTCGGCATCCCCGCCATCGAAGCCCAACTCTTCGGAACCCCGGTAATCAGTTCAACCGTCTGCGCCATTCCGGAAATCTGCGGCGCGGGCGGCAGATATTGTGATCCGGACGATGTGCCCGCCGTCGCCGCCGCCTTGGGCCAACTCCTGCGAGACGATACCGAATGGCAACAGCTTTCCGCCGCGGCGCGTACCAATGCCGCGCGCTTTGTATGGGCCCAATGCTCACAGCCGCTGATCAACGTAATCGCCGATGTGCTGCATATCCCCGAATTGTCAGTGTCATCATGAGTTCGCACGGAGTCAGTAGCCGCTTCTGGACTTGGGGGATGATCACCCTGGCCGGCTTGACCCCGTTCGCCTTGGATATGCTGCGCAACTTTCAGCTTTTTACTTTTATCCAGTTGGCCTGGTCAGGTGGCGCAATCCTTGCGGCAACCAGTGGGATGTTTTTGTTGAGTGAGTGTCTTGTAACCATCGTGCGTCGCTTCGGGCCACCACTTTTTGCACAACGAGCCTCTTGGATTCATGCGGGCATGGCGGCCATTATTTTTGCGATTTTCATGATGGACACCAATTTGACCGAATTGCGTTTGGATCTCGGCTGGTCGCTACCATTGGCCGGTGTTGCCATGGGTGCGCTGTTCATTCTCTATTGGGGTGTCGCCGCCGGCTTGGGTGCCAAACGAACGGTTGGCCTGCTACTCCTGATTTTGGTTTTCCGTGCCGGGCAGACGGTCTTGACCCTCCGTTCGACTGCGCTTCGCGGCGATGAACTTACCTCGGCTGAGGACATCGCCATCTACGAGCAGGTGGCCTTGGCACGCACACCCCACATCTACTTGATTTGCCTCGAGTCCTATCATGGATTTGAGGCCATGCAGGATCTGTATGGCTTCGCCAATGCCGGGTTTCGCGCCTTTCTGGAACAGCATGGATTCGTTGTCTCCCCCCGCACGCTCTCGAATTATTCTTTCACCACAACCAGTCTGCAATCTCAATTGCAAATGGGGCATCACTATGCGGCCGGCACGTTTGGCAATCACGATTCATTATATGCCCGCGGCTTTATTTCCGGGAGCGGAACCTATTATAACCCCGTGTTGCAAATTCTGAAGCGTAACGGCTACGACCTCGTGTATTTGCTTCCGTCTGACTACTACTACCGTCCCGGTGCCGGGCTGGTGGACCATTCTCTCCTCAAACGCTCGTGGCCTTTGGCCCCCTTGAAGGCCAGTTTGCCGCGTTTGATCGGGCGCGAACCGAATACTCTGGTGCCGGACTACGAAGCCAAAGTGGCCGCTGAACTGGCCGCGTGGCCATTGAATACCCCCGCGTTCTTTTTCATCAAGCTGGGCGCCGAACATTCCAAGCACGATTACGATTATCGGACGGCCCGGACATCCTTTGTGTCCCGTTATGTTGAAACCGTTCGACGTGAAAACCCCATCATTGAACATCTTTGTAAACTGGTGATGGCCCGTGACCCTCAAGGCATCATCATCTTGGCTGGTGATCACGGCGCGCAAAGCTATCGAAGCCCACAGCGAGGATTCGCCACCGTTCTCCGGGAGGATGGTATTTCGGCGGATCGTTTGGTGCGCGATTGCCACGACGTGTTATTGGCTATTCGTTGGGGGGATGATCCCGCGCCACCTGTTTTCCCCTACCACAGTTTGGCCAATGTAATGCGTTTTGTGTTCATGCAGTTGGGGGGCGGGGAGGAGCTGCTCCAGACCGAAGCCGCCGATGCCGCTTATCTGCTGGACTGGGACGGACTGCGCCTGGTGGCGGACCACGGATCACCGCTTGAAGATTGGCCGCTCATTCCCCGCCGGGGATGGCGCTGATCTGCGCGCACGACTGCACGATGCTTTTTCCTTGGCAAAAATGGTGGTTTGGCGTAAACAGACACCGCTTTTGGAACCCGTTGGCACAAGGATGACATCATGGCATACACCGCAGCAGATTTACGCAAGGGCTTGAAAATTGAACTCGAAGGCATTCCCTATGAAGTGACCGAATTCCAGTTCGTCAAACCGGGCAAGGGGCAGGCCATGTACAAATGCCGGATCAAGAACATGATCGCCGGCAACACCATGGAAAAAACATTCCGCTCCGTGGACAAAATTGATCAGCCCAACATCGAATCCAAAACCTTGGCGTTTTCCTATCAGGAAGGCGACAAATACATTTTTATGGATAACAAGACCTATGAACAGGTCGAGCTGCATCAGGACGTGCTGGCCGGGCAACACTATTTTCTGCTGGAGGACCTCGAATGCGAAGTCCTGTTCTTCAATGGCCGCGCCATGAGCGTCACCCTGCCGGCCTTTGTCATTAAGGACATCAAGGAGACCGAACCGGGCGCGCGCGGCGACACCGCCACCAACGTGCTCAAGCCGGCCAAGATTGATACCGGCTACGAAATCGGCGTGCCCCTGTTCATCAATCAAGGCGACTTCATCCGCATTGATACGCGCACCGGCAAATACGTCGAACGCGTCAGGCAAAGCTAAGGACGGACAGCATCATGCGGCCCCGGCCCGCGGATTCGGATGCCTTGCGCCGCCAGCGCCGGGTGCTGGAACTGCGGGCCAGACTCCATGCCGCCATCCGTCATTTTTTTGGCGCGCGCGGCTTTCTGGAAGTCACCACGCCGCTCATTCTGCCGGCCAACGCGCCGGAAACCCACATAGATGCCATCGCGGCTGGCGACGGCTGGTTGCGCACGTCGCCCGAACTGGCCATGAAGCGCCTGTTGGCGGCCGGCCAAGAGGCCATTTTTCAGTTGGGGCCCTGTTTCCGCGCAGGGGAGCAGGGGCGCTGGCATCACCCGGAGTTCATGATGCTGGAGTGGTATCGGGCCCCCGCCAGCCATGTGGATATTTTGGCCGACACCAAAGCGTTGCTCGCCATGGTGGCCACCGAATTGCGCGGCGGCACCGACTTTTCCTGGCAGGGCCGCGCGCTCTCGTGCGCGCAGGACATGTGGGAGAAATTTACGGTGTCGCAAGCCTTCATCGAATTTGCGGGTTGGGATCCGGCCGTGCGTTTTGATGCGGATCGCTTCGATTTGGATCTCGTCACCCGTGTGGAGCCGGGCTTGCCGACCGATCGCCCCGTGGTGCTGCTGGATTATCCTGCGCCGCAGGCCTCTCTGGCCCGCCGCAAGCCCGATGACCCCACCCGCGCGGAACGGTGGGAGCTGTATCTGGGCGGCTTGGAGTTGGCCAACGCCTATTCCGAATTGACCGATCCCGTTGAGCAGCGCGCGCGGTTCGCGGAGGCCAATGCCGCCCGCCAGCGCCGCGGCGAGCCGGCGTATCCGCTGGATGAGACGTTTTTGGCGGCGTTGGCGGATATGCCGCCGGCCGGCGGCATCGCCTTGGGCGTGGACCGGCTGCTGATGATTTTGGCCGATGTGGATTCACTCGCCGATGTCCTGCCCTTTGGCGCCAACTGAGGCCGCAGCCTGTTTTTGCTTCATTTTCCCGCCCATTGTCCCTATCGTGGGCTGTGGTTGAACTGATGAATACCCTTTTACAAGCCCATTCCCGAATGAAAGCGGCGGCATGATCATTACTCGCACACCGTATCGCATTTCTTTTTTCGGCGGCGGGACAGACTATCCGGCGTGGTATCGCGAGCATGGGGGGGCCGTGTTGGCCACGGCCATCGCGCGCTATTGCTACATCACCTGCCGCTATCTGCCTCCTTTTTTTGTCCATAAATCGCGGATCGTCTATTCCATCATTGAGGACATCATGCGGGTGGAGGATATCCAGCACCCGGCCGTCCGCGAATGTCTCCTGAAGCTTAAAATCCATGATGGCATCGAAATCCACCACGATGGCGATTTGCCGAAGATGACCGGCTTGGGTACGTCGTCGTCCTTCACGGTGGGCCTGCTGCAGGCGCTGTATGCGTTGCGCGGCGAGTTCCGCTCCAAAATGCAGTTGGCGGAAGAGGCCATTCATATTGAACGCGACCGCTGCGGCGACCGGGTGGGGTCGCAAGATCAAGTCACTGCGGCGTTCGGCGGGCTGAACCATATCCGCTTCGCCGCGGATGATTCCATTGCGGTGCACCCCATCGCGCTGTCTGCGGCGCGGATGACGACCCTCCAACAATCCCTGCTGTTGTTTTTTACGGGGTTTGCGCGCGTGTCGTCCGAAGTCGTGGGCGAGCAACTGGAAAATATGCCCCGGAAAACCAGGGAGCTGACCACGATGGGCGCCATGGTCGAGGAAGGCGCGCGCATTCTGATGCAGGGCGATATGGATGACTTCGGGCGCTTGCTGCACGAGAGCTGGGTGCTCAAACGCTCGCTCAGCTCGCGGGTGAGCACCCCGGAAATTGACGGGATGTATGCCTGCGCGCGCAAGGCGGGAGTCTTGGGCGGCAAAATCACGGGCGCGGGCGGGGGCGGGTTCCTGTTGCTCTATGCCCACCCGGATCGCCATGCCGCCATTCGCCGGGCCTTGGCCCACTTGCTGTATGTGCCCTTTAGTCTGGATCATGCGGGCACGCAGATTATCTTTTCCAATCCCACCCCGCAGGAGAAGGCCACATGACCTTGCGCTTGCCCCTGATGGAAAACAACATCACGGCTGAAGACCGCGCCGCCGTCATTGAATTTCTCCAGGGTGATCCCATCCTCACGCAGTCCGAAAACGTGCGCGCCTTTGAGCAGGAGTGGGCGCAATGGCTGGGCGTGCGGCGGAGTGTGTTTGTCAACTCCGGGGCCTCCGCCAACTTCATCACCATGTCGGCGTTGCGTCATTTGTACGGTCCGGGAGAGGTCATTGTGCCCACGCTGACGTGGGTGTCCGACATCGCCTCGGTGCTGGCCGCAGGCCTGACTCCGGTATTCATGGATGTGAATCCGCGCACGCTCGCCATGGCCCCCCGGCAAGTGGCGGCCGCGCTCAACGACCGGACGCGCGCGGTGTTCCTGACCCATTGCCAGGGGTTTGACGGCCTCGATGATGACCTGCTGGCCGAGCTGGCGAAGCGCGGCATTCCCTTGATCGAAGATGTGTGCGAATCGCACGGCGCCACCCACCACGGCCGCAAGGCTGGCACCTTCGGCCTGGCCGCCAACTTTTCGTTCTACTTTGCGCACCACATGAGCACGATCGAAGGCGGGATGATTTGCACCGACGACGAAGACTTCTACCAGGCCTGCCGGATGCTCCGCAGTCACGGCATGGTGCGCGAATCCGATAGCCCCGCCTTCCGCAAAAAGTGGGAAGAGGCCAATCCCGATCTCAACCCGCAGTTTATTTTTGCCTGGCCCACGGGCAACTGCCGCAGCACGGAAATCCACGCGGTGATTGGCCGCAACCAGCTCCAGCGCCTTGATGCCAATAATCGGCAGCGCGCCGAAAACTTTGCGCTGTTTCTCTCCCTGCTGGACCCCAAACTCTACTGGACCGATTTCCATGTGGAGGGCAGTGTGAACTATGCCTTCCCGCTGGTGTTGCATAAGGCGGATGACGGTTTACGCGACCGCCTGATGGCCCTCATGGATGCCCACGACATTGAGCACCGGCGGGGCAACGCGGGCGGCGGCAACCAGCTTCGCCAGCCTTATCTCGAGAAGTTCGCCCCGCCCAAGGCCGATCTTCCGCGCCTCTTCCCGGTCGTGGACCACATCCATTTTTACGGATTTTATATCGGCAACTATCCCACGCTGGACGCGGCCCGTATCCGTTGGCTGTGCGACATCCTCAATTCCCTCCAGCCGGACTAGATTCTACCATTACCCGCGCCAGGGGTTGAGCCAT
>CAZNGD010000105.1:0-7209 GCA_964572295.1 uncultured Verrucomicrobiota bacterium | reverse complement strand
GTGTGGCCGGTGTCCCACGAGAGCATGGCCCAATCGAAGTCGTGGCGATAAAGCCGGGTTCCGTCCGGGCGGCACGGCAGCGCGAGGAAGTAGGCCTGCAGCCGCTTTTCTTCGGCGGGTGTGAGGGAGCCGAGGCGCCAGCGAATGCCGTCAATGAAGGCCTCCGGCCCGTCGTAGGCCAGGCCGCCGGTGGTGCGCAAAAAGTCCACGCGCGCACGATGGCCCATCTGATACAGGATGTTGACGGCATACAGGTAGTTGGGACGCGGCACGAAGGAGCGGCGCAGCACGCGATATACATCGGCGCTGAGAAAACTGCCGCCTGCGTGCACTGTAAGATAGCAGCGTAATCGGGCCTGCGCGGTCATTTTTTCCAGCGCGGCGCGCAGGTCCGTCACGGTCATCGCCCGCGAGCAGATGGCGATGTCCGCCCGTGGCAGCCGTGCCCAGTCGTCGGTCCACGCGAGCTGATGGGTGGTCACATTGCGGATGCCTGCCGCCCGGGCATTGGCGCGCAGCAGCCGCAGCATGACGGCGGAAAAATCGAGGGCGTGAATGCGGCGGACGCGCCGCGCCAGGGGCAGCGCCAGATTGCCCGTGCCGCAGCCGATATCCAGAATGGTCTGGACGTTTGTGAGGTCCAGGCGGGACAAAAATCCGCGGGCGTAATCGCTGTCGGTTTCGCGGTGGCTGCGCGGTTTGGCGCGGCGATCCCAGTCCTCGACCGTCCGGGGCTGGAAGGTCGAGGCGCGGGCCTGACGGCGGTACAGCCCGGCAAAGTCAATGCGCGCCAACAAATCGTTCATGGCCCCCCCTTGGCGCCGCGCCGGGTTGGCTTGGCCGGCGCGCGCCATGAGGCGGCAAACCGGCCAAAGGCGACGGCGGCGGTACGCTCCACCTTGCGGCGCAAGGCGGCGAAGGAACGCAGCAGTCGCCGCGCGTCGGGGGTCAACTCGGTGCTGCCGCGGGTCGCGCCGCCCTTGCTGCGCACCAGCAGGGGCCGGTTCAGTTCGCGCTCCATGCGATTCAGGATGCGCAGGGCCTTGACGTAGGAAAGGTCCATGTCGCGGGCGGCCTGCCGCATGGAGCCTGTGCGCGCAATGCCTGCAAGCAGTTGGCAGACGCCCGGGCCCATGAATTCCTCGTCCGCATCGTTGGCGAGCGCGATTTTCACATGCAACTTCATGCGCGGCATCCTAGGTCGGCGCGGGCCACGCGGCAATCCATTTCGGCTATTTGGGTTGGATGCGGTAGAAACTCCGATCCGCCGTTGTCGGCAGCGTGATGGTGTTGCCCGTCAGCGGCGCGTAGAACTGCCACGCGTCCTCCGCCATCAGGTCGGTCGCCATCCACACTTCGTAGTCATGGAGCGGGTTGCGGCCGGCCACCTCCAGCACCAGGCCGTCGTCGGTCGCGGCAACCGACACCGTTTCGAGTTCGGCGGGTAGCTGCAAAATCACCGGACGGTCGGCGGCAATGTTGCCCAGCGGGCTCACGCTGTTGGCCATTAGCGAACCGCTGTCCGGGAAATTGCCGGTCATGCGCATGAGCACGCCGTTGCCCAGCGCCGCGCGGCTGTCGCCGTCGGCCAGCAGTCCGGCGAGGTCGAACGTGATCACCGAGCCGTCGGCATTGGGCGAACCCGCGATGCCGGTGGTCAGGAAGTCGCCGCCGGGCGTGCTCCACGGCGCGCCGGCCGCCGCCTGATTCCAGGTGGCCTCGCCGACGCGGAACGGGGTCGCCAGCGCATGAATCATGACGGGGTTGTCCGTCAAATTCGAGCGCTGCCCGCTGCGCTTCAGCAGCAGGTGGAGCCGGCCGACTTGCAGCAGATCCACGTCCAGCAGCGCCGACGACAATTTCATCAGCGTGCGGCATTCGCTGCCGTCGTTGCCGTTGAGCAGCACTTTCATGGTGGTGGCGGACGAGAAGTTGCTGTCTTGATAGCCGGTGCCGCTGTCCACATAGGTCGAGGCGACGGTCTTTTCCGCCACGGCAATTTGCGCGCCGTTGCTGTAGAGATTCACGCGCGGGCTGCCGGAATAGCCGCCGCCGTTGGCGACCGCCGAATCCATGCGCATCAGCAGGCCGTTCGCGGCCGCATTGGCGTTGGAGAGCAGCGGCAGGGCGTTGAAGGTCAGCGTCTGGCTGGCCGCGGAATAGACGCCGGTCACCACGGCGCCCGCGTCGAAATCGCCGCCGGCGGCGGTCCAGCTTTGCGGCTCATCGCCGGTCAGCGCGGAGTTCCACGTCGCGGCATCCGCCGGCGTGGCGCCAAACGCGCCCGTGGCGGGATGCAGCAGAACCGGAATGGTCTCGCCGCCGTCGCCCGTGACGTTGACGTTGAATTGGAAGGCCACGGAATCCACCGCCTTGAGGTCCAAGTCCAGCGCTTCCGGCGGCAGGGTCAGCAGCGCGCGGGTTTCGGTGTCGCTGTCGAGGTTGACGAGCACTTTGACGGTGCTGCTGGCGAAGAAGTTGGTGTCGGGCGACGCGCTATCCATATAATAGAACGCAGGCAGCGCCAACCCGTTGCGGCCGCCGGCCAGCGGCGCATATTCGGTGATGCGGATCCAGGAGTGCTTGTTTTTCATGTCCACCACGTAATCGTCGGGGCGGAACAGATTCACGCGCGGCATGGTGCCGGCGAGCATGACGGCGGGCCAATTTGCCGGATCCATGACGGCGATGGCGCCATTGGCGGTCAGCAATTCCCGCGCCACGGCGTCTTTCCACAACGCCGTGAGGTCGAAGAGCGCGGTCTTCGCGGCGCTGTCCACCGTGGCGACCACGCGGTAGTTCTCCGCCCAATCGCCGCCGCCGTCGGGATTCGTCCACGCCGTGCGGACATACGCCACGTCGCCGGTGTCCACCGGGCCATCCGCATAGGTCCACGACGGGCCGTGGGTCGGGTTCGGATCGGCATCCGCCAGCTTGCGCTCCAGGTCGGTCGCGGTCGTGAGCGGATAGAGGAACACTTTCTCGCCGCTCCAGGCGTTGAGTTCGACATCGAACTTGGCGACGACCGACTGAATGCGGTCCGGGTTGGCATTCGTCAGGCTCTCGGGCATGGTGAAGATGGCGCGGCATTCGCTGCCGTCCTGCCCGTTGAGCACGATTTTGCCGACGGTGCTCTTGCCCTGTTCCCAAAACACGATTTCCGAGTCGCGGCTGTCAATGTAGCTGACGGCGAAATCGCGGGCGTCGGAGTAGGCATCCACCAACACGGCGGTCACCACGGGATGCTGCGCGGCGTTGGTGCTGTTGGGATTCACCAGTGACACGCGCAGGAAATTGCCGGCATCGGGCCAGTTGGCCGGATCCAGGCGGATCAGCGCGCCGTTGGCCAGCAGTGCCGCGCGCGTGTTAGTCGCGGTGAGCAGCGGCAGCAGGTTCCACGTCACGGTGTTGGCATTGGTATTCACGGTGGCGGTCACGTTGTTGGTCATGTAGTCGCCGCCGGCTTGGCTCCACGATCCGCTCTTGGTGCGCTTGAGCCAGGTCGCGCGGTCGGAGAAGTAGTCGTTGGTCAGCGGATGCAGCCGCAGGACGCGGCCATCGTAGTTTTTGGTCGAGACGGATACCGTCAGCGTGGCCTTCGCCAGCCGCCCCGTTTCCAGATTGCCCAGCCCGCCCGGCAGCTTGAGCAGCGCGCGCGTTTCGCTGGGCGCGCCGTCCAGCACGAGCTTGGACGAAAACTCGGTGCTGTAGTTGTTGGTTTGGGCGGCGCTGTCCACGTGCGTCATTTCGGTCACGCCGTACGAAAATCCCGTTGTGACGGCCTGCGTTATGGATGTCCAGGCACAGGTCAGGGCGATCAGGCTCAGCCAGCGAATTCCATTCATCTGTTTTTCCTTATGTTAGCCGTTTAAAAAATGTAGGGGTACCATTCCAAATCGTCGTGGGCGGGCACGTCGGACCGCGTCCGCGCCCAAACGTCGTCGCGCCATTTCACGTGGCCGTCCAGAAACAGCACGTTGCAGCCCTCGCCGCCCAGAAAGCGCCGGTGCCGCACGGACAGCGCCGTGGCGTCCTCCGCCGTGTGGCGGCCCGCGTTGGGGTTGGGATATTTGTTGCCGAACACGCCGTCGCCCGACTCCGCCGCCTGCTCGAACATCAGGATGGTTTGCGCCGGCGCGGTGCAGCGCGGCAGATACAAATAGCTCGACTGCGCGGCGCGTCCGTCCAGGCCGTAGTCGAAGTCGTGCTCCAGATAGGAGTTCATCGCATAGGAATGATAGCGCTTGCCCGGACGCCTCTTGACCGACGGGCACTGCCAAAACCCGTCCGTGGGGGGGGCGTCCTCCGGATAATCGCGCCAGGCTTTCGACCCCATGTAGTCCGGCGGCAGCACGTCCACATAGCAGAAATTGTGCGGAGAAATTGCCAGCCCCGACTTGTCGCTGCGGCTGCTGTCGTCGCAGTGCGGCAAATACCCCTGGTGGTCGCTGGCATACGCCATGAAGGCAATGCCCCACAGGCGCAGGTTGTTCCGGCACGCCGCCGCTTGCGCCGCGCCCACGGCGCGCCTGAACCCCGGCACCAGAATCACCGCCAGCAGGGCGATCACGGCAATCACCACCAGCAGCTCCAGCAAAGTGAAGCCGCCGGCGGCGGCGCGAAATGTCGTTGACGACGGCGCGCGCCGGGCGGTAGATTGTCGAGGTATACGGATGTGCATATCGGGCGAAACATAGTGTCCGGCCGGGGCGCTGTCAAGTAGGTTGCCGCGCGGCGGCCTTTGCGGTAGAACCCCGAAGTCGGCATCGAACGCCGTTGGAAAGCAGGAGAGATGATGAATGCCAAATGGATCCGGATCGCGCTGGTCGTGGCGCTGGCCGCGTACGGCGGGGCGTGTCGGCGCGGCGCGGATGCCCCCCCGGCAGCGGCCGCCGTGGTGCTGACCGATGCCGCCGGACGCACGGTTCAGCTCGCTCATATCCCCCAGCGAATTTCCATTACCGGCAAGGCGTCATTCACGATTGAAAACGCCATTTATCTTTTCCCGGAAGCGCGGCAGAAAGGATTGGATTTTCAAGGCAGCCGCTACGCCCAGCGATCGGACGCGGGCGATTTTCTTTCCCTCATCATGCCTGAACGAGCCGCCCCCTCCCCCTTGGGTGGCGAAGCCGGCCTCGAGCAGCTCGCCGCTTCGCATCCGGATGTCGTGCTAATGAAAGCTGCCGGCACCCGCACGGGCGATGCCCTGGACAGTCTCGGCATTCCCGTCATCTTTTTGGACCTCGAAACACCCGCCCACTACGAACGCGACCTGGGCATTCTGGGGCAGGTGCTGGATGCCACCAATCGCGCCAACGAGCTGATCGCCTATTACCAAGGCATCCTCGCCACCGTGCGGGAGCGAACCGCCGCGCTGTCGTCGGAAGAAAAACCACGGACACTCCTGCTCCAGTACGCCGACCGCGGCGGCACCGTGGCCTTCAGCGTCCCCCCGCCCGACTGGATTCAAACGGAAATGGTCGAGGCGGCGGGAGGAATCCCCGTCTGGAAGGATGCCGCGCGACGCGGCGGCTGGACCCTCGTGCATCTTGAACAAATCGCCGCTTGGAATCCGGCTGTCGTGCTGGTCGCCCGCTACCGTGGCCCGGCCACCGCCGCCGTCGAATCCATCAAGGCGAATCCGCAATGGCAAGCGCTGCGCGCCGCGCAGACCGAACGAATTTACGCCTTCCCCGGCGACTTCAGCAGTTGGGATCAGCCCGATCCGCGCTGGAGCCTCGGCCTCCTTTGGCTCGCCACGCGCCTGCATCCGGAACGGTTTGCCGACGTGGACCTCCGCGCGGAAATCGTCCGCTTCTATGCCTGGTACGGCCTCGACGAAGCCAGCGTCCGCGCGCACGTGTTCCCGCTCCTCACCGAAGGCGTGGTCAATGTCGGTCCGTAGGACTCTCGCCGTCTGGCGCCATCGCCACCCGCTGCTGCCGCTCCTGCTGCTGCTCGCGGTGGTGGCCGGTCTTTCGGTATTTCTTGGCCGCTTCCCCGCGCCGGGTTGGATACCGCTCCCGCGCCTGCTTGAGGACCCGCTCGCGCAGCGGCTCATTTTGAATCTACGGCTGCCCCGCATTGTCGCCGCGATTCTGCTGGGCGCTTCGCTCTCCGGCGCGGGCGCCGCCATGCAAATGCTCTTTCGCAATCCGCTCGTCGAACCCGGCTTCCTCGGCGTTTCCCAGGGCGCGGCATTCGGCGCGGCCATCGCCATGCTGTATGTCGGCGGGTCAGCCGTCGCCATCCAGGGTTGCGCCGCCGGGTTCGCATTCCTTGGTCTGTTCTTCTCCTATCTGCTCGCCCGCCACATGCGCTTCGGCGGCTGGATCCTGCGACTGGTCCTCGCGGGCATCGCGGTGTCGGCGCTTTTTTCCTCCGGCCTTGGCCTGCTGAAAACCATGGCGGACCCGCTGCGGCAGTTGCCGGAACTCACCTTCTGGCTGATGGGCGGGCTATGGGCGGTCGGCTGGCCGGATGTCGCGCGCATGTTGCCCGTGGCGATTCCCGCGCTCTTTGTGCTGTGGCTCATGCGCTGGCGTATTTCGCTGCTGTCGCTCGGCGACGAAACCGCGTTTTCGCTCGGCGTGGCCACTGGCCGCGAACGCGCCTTGGTGCTGTTGGCCGCCGTGGCCGCCGTGGCCGCCGTCGTATCCGTGGCGGGTGTTGTCGGCTGGATCGGCCTGCTCGTGCCGCACGTTGCGCGCCGCCTCGTCGGCTCCGACGCGCGCCGCTCCCTGCCCGCCGCCATGCTGCTCGGCGGCCTGTTCGCGCTGCTGTGCGACGACCTCGCCCGCACGCTCGATGCCGGCGAAATCCCGCTGGGCATTCTCACCTCGCTATTCGGCGCGGGCCTATTCCTGCTGCTCATGACCCGCCGCACACCGGGAGAAGCCACCACATGACCGCCGCCCCCCCACCCCCGCCGCTCCTCTCGCTCTCCGGCATCGCCTACGCCTACGCCCCGGACCGCCCCCCCGCCCTGCGCGGCATTTCGCTCGACATTCCCGCCGGCGCGCGCGTCGCCATTCTGGGCCCCAACGGCGGCGGCAAAACCACGCTGCTGCACATCCTGCTCGGCATGCTCCCGCCCGCCGACGGCTCCCTGCTCGTCAACGGCCGCCCGCCCGCCGACTATTCGCGGCGCGCCCTCAGCCGCCTCATCGGCCTCGTGCCCCAGTACGAACACATCCCCTTCGACTTCAC
>CAZNGD010000104.1:0-7212 GCA_964572295.1 uncultured Verrucomicrobiota bacterium | reverse complement strand
AGGCGCTCGGCATGAGCGACCTGCTGATCGGCGTGACGTTCTACGCATTCGGCACATCGCTGCCCGAACTGGCCATCGCACTGGGGGCCGTGCTGCATCGCCATGCCGATGTGGCGCTGGGCGAGATTTACGCCTCCAACATTTTTACCGGATTGGCCGTGATGGGCGCGTTGGCCCTGATTGTGCCGCTGCCGGTGGAACCGATCATTGTGCAGCGCGATCTGCCCTTGCTGCTGGTGGCGGGGGTGTTGCTCAAAATGTTTGTCACCAGCGGCGCGCGGTTTGTCCGCACGGAAGCCCTGGCCATGATCGCCATTTTCGCCTTCTTTTTGTCGGCGCAATTCATGGGTTTTGGGATTTCCCTGCCTTGAGCGGGCCGCCAAAACACTTGCGCCACACCCCGACACACCCTATAAATGCGCGGCTATGAAACCGATTCGCTATGTGAGCACCCGTGGCAACCAACCCCCGCTGACGTTCAAGGATGCCGTCATGACCGGCCTCGCGCGGGATGGCGGTCTGCTCATTCCCGACCGCATTCCCAATGTCAGCGCCCAGTTGCGGAGTTGGGCGGACTTGGACTATCCCGATCTGGCATTTGAAATCATCCGGCTTTTCGTGGATGACATTCCGCCGGCGCGGCTGACGGAACTGATCCAAGCGGCCTATGCCCCCTTTGCCAAGCGCGAGATCACCCCGCTGCGCCGCGTGGGCCCGGTGCATATTCTGGAACTCTTCCACGGTCCGACGCTGGCCTTCAAGGATATCGCCCTGCAATTTCTGGGCCGCCTCTTCGCGGAGATTCTGGAAGAACGCGATGGCCGGCTCAACATTCTGGCCGCCACCAGCGGCGACACCGGTTCCGCCGCGATTTGCGGAGTGCGCGGCCAGCGCCGCATCCATATTTTTGTCATGCACCCGCATGGCCGGGTCAGCGCGTTGCAGGAACGGCAAATGACCTCCGTGCTGGATGACAACGTCTTCAATCTGGCCGTGAAGGGCAGCTTCGACGACTGCCAGCTCATCATGAAGACCCTGTTCAACGATCTGGCCTTCCGCGACACCCACGCGTTGGGCGCGGTCAATTCCGTCAACTGGGCGCGCGTGCTCAGCCAAATCGTCTATTACTTTTATGCGGCCTTTCGCGTGCTGGCCGAAACCCGCGCGCCGCAGGTGCAATTCGCGGTGCCCACCGGCAATTTTGGCGACATTCTCGCCGGCTGGTACGCCAAGCGCATGGGCCTGCCGATCACCCGCCTGATTCTGGCCACAAACGAAAACGACATTCTGGCGCGCTTCTTCAACACCGGCACGTATGCCGCCGGGCGCGTGGTCCCCACCGTCAATCCGTCCATGGATATCCAAGTCGCGAGCAACTTCGAGCGGTGGCTCTATTACAAGGTTGGCGAAAATCCGGCGGAAGTGGCGCGCCTGATGACCACGTTTGCGCTGCAGGGCAGCATGTCCATCCCGCGCGATGCCTACGGCCACGTGGATTTGGACATCGTGGCGGGCACCTCCGACACCCGGCGCACGCTGGCCACCATCAAGCGCTACCACGACAAACATTCTTATTTGCTCGATCCGCACACGGCTGCGGGCGTGTTTGTGGCCGAGCAATATAACGAGTTGGACGAACCCATCGTCTGCCTGGCCACCGCGCATCCCGCCAAGTTCCCGGAAGCCATTGTGGAGGCCACTGGTGAGGACCTGGCCCACCACCCCACGTTGGAAGCGCTGCGGGACGCGCCGACCCGCTGCGGGGTGATTGACAACCGCGCCGGCGCCGTTAAAGACTTCCTGGCCGCCCGCGCCATTTGAGCAGCCGCCCGCCCCTTTGCGCCGCGCCTGCTTGTTGTTGCCCCGTTGGTTGCGCCATTCCGCGCTTGCCTCACGCGTGGTTGTGGCGTTGAATGGCGGAATGAGCCTTTCCGGCACCCCTTCGGTCTGCAACATAAGGAATGCCCCATGAAAAAAACGGCCTGCCTGCTCCTCGCCGCCCTGATCGCCTGCCTTCTGCCCCTGACCGCCGCCGCATTGGGCGTGGGCGACCCCGCCCCGGAATTGAAAGCGGGGCAATGGATCAAGTATGGGCCCGTGGAATCACTCGCGCCCACCCAAACCTACGTGGTCGAGTTTTGGGCCACGTGGTGCGGGCCGTGCCGCTCCACCATCCCCCACCTGACGCAGCTCGCCCATGAATTTCCAGAGGTGACCTTCATCGGCATGAACGTCTGGGAACGCGGTGCGGATTCCACGGCGCAGGTGACGGACTTCGTCAAATCCATGGACAGCAAAATGGATTACGCGGTCGCCATGGATACCGCCGACAATTTCATGGCGCGCAACTGGATGGAAGCCGCCGGGCAAAACGGCATTCCGGCGGCTTTTGTGGTGCACCAAGGAAACATCGTCTGGATCGGCCATCCCATGGGCGATTTGCAGGAAACGCTGCAAGCCATCACGGCCGGCACCTTCGATCTTGATACTGTCCGCCAGCGGGCCGATGCGGAACAGCGCGTCCAGACCTTCATGGTCAAGCTTCTGGAAGGGGCCAGCGATGAAGGAATGGCGGCGGAAGGCGCCGCCATTGAGGCGCTCCAAGCCGATGTGGGCAACTTGGGGCCCGACGGTGGCCCATTCGTCACGGCCGACATGATCCAGCTGGTGCGCAACCAAAAAGCGGAGATGGAAACCCGGCAAAAGGCCATGAACACCATCGAGCAATACATCGCAGCCATCGGCCCCAAGGGCGCTGCCGAAGAAGCCGCCAAAATGGGCGCCGAGTTGGAAGCCTTGGATCTCCGCAATCCGGCCATTCTCAACGAAATTGCCTGGAACATCCTGACTGGCGATGAAGTGCAGCATCGCGACATTCCCCTGGCCACTCGCCTCGCCAAAAAAGCGGTGGAACTGACCTCCGAACGACGCGGCGAGATTTTGGACACCTATGCCCGGGCCTTCTTTGAAGTCGGCCAACTCGCGGAAGCCCTCGAATGGCAACAAAAAGCCGCTCGCGTCGCCCCCAACGACCGGGAAATTGCGGACACCCTCCGGCAGTATCAAGCGGCGGTGGCGGCAGCAGCGGCAGCCCCAGCGGCCGAATAGCGGCACGCCATCCATTGCGCCATCGGGCTGGGCATGCCTTCCGGTATCATTCCGAACGCCGATGGAATGCTCCCGGATTGCAGTAGCCCATTTGTCCCCCAAAAAAACACGCAAGCGCGGTCAACGCTTGCGGAAAATGGCGTACCTGACAGGAGTCGAACCTGTAACCTTCTGATCCGTAGTCAGATGCTCTATCCAATTGAGCTACAGGTACGCAATCGAGCGGTGTTGTACACCACACCGGCCGGTTTGACAATCCCCCATTTGCGACTTTTTGGGGCGCGGCGCGGCGTGGTCTTCGCGGGCCGCGCCTGGCCATGTGCCCCCGCCCCACAAAAAGGCTGGCGGCGGCGTAGGAGGTTCCATGAATAGAGAACTCAGCGGGGTGGCGTGGTTGTTCTTGCTGGCGAATGCGCCTGCGTTGTTTGCCGCCGATCAAGCGGGGCTGCCGGTTGATTGCACACAACGGTTGGAGCAGTTTGTGCCCGCTGAAGTTGAAACCGAAACGCTCGCGATGCGCGCCAAGGTGCAGATGACCAGCCAGGCGTTCCGGCCCACGGCGGAAATGCGCGAGAAGCAGCTTGCGGCGCAATATCAAGAATCGGCCAAATATCAGGAGGACTTCCCTTCACTGGAGGCATTCATCACCTTCATGCGGCCCTTGATTGCCCAAGAGGAAGTTGAAGAGCAGGCTGCGCCTGCCGCTCAGTTCACCTGCGAAGTGATCGTATCAGCCACCGGCGCGTATGCCCGCTATTTCAGTCCGGCCGATGTGAACGCCCCCACTCAGGAAGTGATCCAAGTTAAAGTGGGGGTCCACGAATGGCGAACGATTCGTTTTGACCACACCAGAAAAATCATGGGCGAACGCATTCAAAAGAACCGCAATGAATATTTCAGTTATTTTGCGGCTTTGACACCCCAGAAGGGGCATCGGACCTCGTGGCGGTTATGGCAGCTGCTGCTGAACATGGAACATCACGACAATCCTTTGGCCAACGTGCTGTGCGAAACGGGCCGCGCGCAGATTTCCGATCTTTTGCTGGAGATTGAATTCACAGACGATCGTCATTGCGTTTTCAGGACACAAACGCCGGTGCCCAATGGCCGCATGACGACAGAATATGAGTTGGCGCGCGGACCGTATATCCGGCTTATCCGTTATGCGCTGCATGGCCCGGAACTCACAACGCAGGTTTCATACGAATACGGCAAGCCGGAGTCGCCATGGCCAACCCAACAGCATCTTATAGATCGTAATATATTGGCCGATCAAACGCTGCGGGACCGGACCTTGCAAATTGAAGAGGTGTCGCCGGCGGCCAAGTGGGATTTCAACGCAATTCTGAACGACCTGAAGCAACAGCACATTGATTATTCATGTGTGCAGGAATAGCGCCGATCATTCGGCTCCGCAAGCCCCCCCCCCCTGTTGCCGGAGCCCAAAATTAACTGAAATCAAGCGGTTTTCACCATTGACGCTACCGGCTGGCCTCCGTATAGTGGCGCGTTCAAATCAATTTGGGATTTGCGGAGGAGCAACATGAACGCGACATATCTGGAAAAAGCCAAGGAAAAGATGCCCAACATCCCGTTGTTGGTCAACGTGGTTTCAAAGCGCGTTCGGCAGCTCAATGCCGGCCAACGGCCGCTGATCAAGCCGGATACCCTGGACATGGACCATCTGGACTTGGCGTTGAAGGAAATCGCGGAAGGCAAGCTGTCGGCGGAGCTGGGCGAAGTGACCTCGCCCAAGGCTGACCTCGGCCGCTCGCTGCTGGCGTTTTAGCCGCCGCGCGGCGCCCCATGACCCCACGGGCACAGGCCTCGGGCGCGTTGGCGACCCACCGCAAGGCCCGCCACGAATATCATATTCTGGACTCGTGGGAAGTGGGCTTGGCGCTGACCGGGGGCGAAGTCAAAAGCTGCCGGGCCGGACAGGCCAGTCTGGCGGAAGCCTATGCCACCTTCGAGAAGGGCGAATTATTCATCCGGGGAATGCGCATTCAACCCTACGCCGCAGCCCAATCCGGCTTCAACACCCACGAGCCCGACCGCCCCAAAAAAGTGCTGATGCACCGGCGCGAGCTGGACCGTCTGGCGGGAATCCTGCAGCTCAAGGGGCATACGCTGGTTCCCCTGAAGCTGTATCTGGCGCGCGGCAAAATCAAAATGGAGCTGGGGCTGGGCAAGGGCAAGCTGCTCTATGACAAGCGCGAAAGTCTGCGCCGGAAAACCGAAGCCCGCGAAGCCGCGCGTTCCTGAACATGAAAAAGCAACCGCAAGAACTGACTGTTCGCACTGAAAAGATGGTGTATGGCGGACCGGCGTTGGCCCGCGCCGACCGCTTCGTGGTGTTCGTGGATGATGCGCTGCCCAACGAAACCGTTCGCGCCCGGATTTACAAAAAGAAAAAACAATTCGCCTTCGGGCGCGCGGTGGAAATCCTGGAAGCGGCGCCGGAACGCATCCCCAGCGATTGCCCCTGGACCGGCGATTGCGGCGGGTGCACCTACCGGCATTGCGTCTATTCCGCCCAATTGCGCTTCAAGCAGGAAGTCTTGGCCGAGGCGCTGCACGGCGTGGCGGGCGCAACCGCCGCCCTGCGCGCGATGGTTCCCGCGCCCGCCACGCAGGATTACCGCAACAAAATGGTCTTCACGTTTGGGGCCACGCCGGCCGGCGAACTGCGGCTGGGCCTGCACCGGCGCGGCAGTTTCATGCACATTATTCCGGCGGACACCTGCTGGCTGCAATCCGCCGCCTCGCGCGAAATCGTGCAGCGGGCGCAGGCGCTCGCCAAGCAACTGAATGTTCCCGCGTTCCACGAAATCAAAAAAACGCCCGGCCTGCGCACCCTGACGGTTCGCGAGGCGCGCGGCACCGGCCAGCGCATGGTGGAGCTCGTCACCACGACCGTCTATCCCGGTCTGGCCGAGGGTGTACCGGCCCAGCTCGATGAGCTGGCCGACACGATTTATCTGTCCACCGACACCAACATCTATGGTTCCGCCCGGCCGGAGCAGCGCATGCTGCTGAAGGGAACCGGCATCATTGAGGAAACCCTGAACGGCCTGCGCTTTCAAATCGGGCCGGACACTTTTTTCCAGAGCAACAGCGATCAGGCGGCGGCGCTTTTTCGGCGGCTGACCGAGTTGGCCATTCAGCACGGTCGCCCGCGCGTGGCCTTGGATCTGTTTTGCGGCACCGGGCCGATTGCCATGCATCTGGCCGCCCATGCCGACCGGGTCATCGCCGTGGAAAACTGGATGCCTTCGGTGCAGGCTTTGCGCGATAATCTGGCGTTGAACCACATCCAAAACGTGGAGGTGGTCACGGCCGATGTCAACCAAGCCCCCCCTCCCGACATTCCGGCCCGGATGGATTTGGCGGTGGTGGATCCGCCGCGACCGGGGTTGTCACCGCAGGCGATTGAGTGGCTGTGTGCGCTGCAACCGCAATCCGTGATCTATGTTTCGTGCAATCCCGCCACACTGGCGCGTGATCTGAAACGGTTGTTGCAGGCTCCCTATCAAATTGAAACGGTGGAGCCATTCGATCTGTTTCCCCACACCTACCACATGGAAACGCTGGTTTTGCTGCGGCGGACAAGCGAACCCGCGTGAGGCCGGGGCCAGCCGGCGGGTGGCGGATGGATTAGCGGATGGTGATTTGCCGGAAGGCTTCCGGCAGCGCGGCGGCGATGTCGCCGGCCTTCATGGCGGTTTGGGTATAGCGCACGGCGGCGATATCGCCCGCCAATCCATGCAGCCAAACAGCCAAGCAGGCGGCTTCAAACGGCGGGATGGCTTGCGCGAGCAACCCGGTCAGCAAACCGGCGAGCACATCGCCAGTGCCGCCGGTGGCCATGCCGGGATTCCCGTTCAGGTTGATCCAAACCGGACCTTCCGACTGCGCGACAAGGGTTCCCGCCCCCTTGAGAATCACCGTGGCGCCGGTACGTTCCGCCGCCGTGCGCACGGCCACCTGCCGGTCCTGTTGAATCGTCGCCACATCCGTGCCCAACAGCATCGCCAACTCACCGGGATGCGGTGTCAAGATGACCGGTTGGGCGCACTTTTGAATGACCTCCGGCTTGCCCGC
>CAZNGD010000103.1:0-7213 GCA_964572295.1 uncultured Verrucomicrobiota bacterium | reverse complement strand
TGCGCGGGTCGGCCTCATTTCATAATACGGCATGGCCCAAGGGCCGTGATGGCGTGTGGACCGGGTTTTGCCTCGCTGGTGTTCGTGGAAACGGCGGATCAGGTGATCGGTGGAGCCGATGTACAGTCGGCCGGATGTTTCGCTTTCCAGGACGTACACGAAATACATGGGCTCACTTCTGATCTTCCGGGTGGTGGGCGTTACTGGACTCGAACCAGTGACCTCGTGCATGTGAGGCACGCGCTCTAACCAACTGAGCTAAACGCCCTTCCCAAGAAAAGCAGTGGCAAGCATACGGGGTCGGGGGTAAAAGTCAAGCCGCGCCATGAATGAAAAGTCCGCCGCGGGCCGGAGTTTGGCTTGACCGGGCCGGGGCGGTGGCGCATAGTTTTGGTCAAGTTGCCGGACCATGGCAGGAGGTCGTTTATGAAGAAGTTGTTGGTGATGCTGGGCTTGGCGGTGCTGATGTTGGGCCTGACAGGTTGCGAGGATTATGACAAGCAGCCGCTGGAGTTCGTCAATGCCTCAACGTACACGGTCACGGTACGGTCACTGACCACGGAATGGGGCGATTTTGCACTGCCGCCGGGGGCCAGCAAAAAGATGACGGGGATTCGCGATGTGGATTACAGCTATTATCCAAGCACCCGCGTGAAATTGGGGTTTGCTTCGACGGATCGGTACATCGTGTTTGTGAACGAAAGTGCTGACCGCAAGAGCTGGTAAAAGCCGGTTCAGAATGCCCACGCGCCCGCCGTTTGCCGGCGGGCGTTTTTTTTATGGGCCGACCTGCCGGACGCGATAGAACCGGGTGGGGCCGGAGTGATAGGGGTTGGCCGGCATCGCCAGCGGGCCATTTGTGCCATAGCTCTCGTACTCAAAATACCAATTCAAGGTGTTGGTGGTGAGGCCGGGGGTGGATTCGAGGACATAAGCACACTCGGCAAACGAAACATCCAGATGGGCGGTGATCGTGCCGTTTTCGTACTCCAACCGGGAAAACTCCGGGATCAGGGTGGTCAACCGGGTGATGGCGATGGCATCCACCCCGACGTTGCCGGTGAGTTTGTCCAGATAATGGAACCGGATATGGCGGGCGGTGGGGGCCACGTGGTGAGTGACGAAAAGCGCGGCGTTGGGCAGCGTGGTGTGGTCATGCAGCGTGGCCCAGGTGAGGCCATCCACGGATTGCTCCACGCGAAAGGTGCCGCCAGAAAACGTATTGCCGGATATCCAATAGCTGAGTTCCGCGGCGGGGCGCGAGAAGTGGATGGTGATGGCGCTGTTGGTGGAGAGGAATTTGGCGGCGCCGTCCTGGGCGGGGTCGTAGCCGGGCATGTAATCCGTCCCGAGGCCGCTGAATGTCCAGCCGGTGGGCGGCGGGGTGAAATACCAAGGGCCGGTGTAGGACGTGGGCAGTGTGGTTTGCGCGGCGACGGTGACCACATTTGCCGCGAATGCCAACCCCAGCCAGATGGTCGCGGTCGGTTTCATGCCCCCGCCCCTATTTTGCCGCTGCCAAGGGCAGCAGCAAACCCTCCTGATAGAGGCGTTGGACCATTTCCACATCCAGGCCATGCCCGGACTTGTAGGAAATGATGTCGCCGACAAACAGCCCTTCGTCTATGAGGGCAATGGCGGCCAGCAGGTCGAGCGTGGCGCGGTGCCAGACGGCTTCCAGCGATTTGCCGTTGTGCTTGAGCAGGGGCTTGTTCCAATAGCAGAAGCGCCCGGCGACGAGCAGATTGTCCAGCGAATAGCCGAGATTGCGGATATCGGCAAACAGCAGGCCGATGGTGCGGCAATAGAGCATTTTCAGGGCGCTGGAGTTGGTGCGGGCGGTGGCGCCGAAGGCGAAGCGCTCGGGGTCCACGGCAAAGCGGATGCGCTGTTTGCCGATGGCGGTCTTGAAGTCCACGGCGGCATCAATGTTGAGGCGGGGGCGGGCCGGGTCGGCGGGGGCCAGCGTCAGAAAACTGCCGCTGCCGCTGACCACGGTGACCGGCTCGCGCACGGTCACCAGCGGTTGCGGGCGGGAGGTGGTTCGTACGCCCGCGCCACGCAGGGCCTGCACGAGTTCGGTGCTGCCGCGGTCGAACAGCGGCGGGTCGCCGGAATCTATCTTGATGAGCAGATTATCAATGCCCAGACCCATCCGCAGGGCAATCATGTGCTCGGCCATGCGGATATAGTTATGGGGCGAGCCGCTGCGCAGCACGATGTTGCTGACGACGTTGCCGGTGGTCCAGACGTTGCGGATGGAGCAGCGCACAGGGAGGCAGTCGGGCAGATCGGTACGCTCAAACCACCAGCCTTCCATATCGGTCGGGCACAGGGTGAGGGTGCGCATGCTCTTGCCGAAAAACGTGCCGCGGCCGCGCACGGTGACTTCGCGTTCGATGGTGGTTTGCAACGGGGCGGCGGGTGGCGGGAGGGCTTCGTCCAGCATATCCCAATCCACGGCCTGGCGTTGCCAGGCGCGCACACTCTTTTCCAACGTGGCGGCGTTGCCACTGACTAATCGGCCTTGAGGGTTTTCGAGCATGATTTACTTATCGTTTATTTGCCGCCACGTGACAAACCCTAAATCCTGCGCGAGCGCGTTGGCGGCGGCGTCTGGGGTGGGCGCGGTCCAGAGAACGGGGCGCGGCCCGGCCAGCGCGTGTTGGCGGCGCATTTCGGCGGGGTTGGCGCTGGCGCAGACCAGCGCATCGGCGTACACGGTGGTGTAGGGCGCGAGCGCGCTGGAATCCTCCACCAGCAGGCAGGTGTTGGCTTTGCGCAGAACGCAGGACAAGGACGACACCCATTCGGCGGCGGCGTGGCCCAACACCACGCCGGGCTTGGCGGTGTCAGCGGTCCAGGCGGCGGGATAATCGCACAGGTAGAGGCCGCGCGTGCTGCAATCGAGATCATCCACAAACGGCCCGAGGCGAATCCACACGGCGGCGGCGCGCTGGCGGTTGATCTTGGCCAGCAGCGTCTGGCCGTGATTTTGCCCCAGCTCCAGCAGGGCATCCAAATCCGGGTCGGGATTCACGGCGACTAACGCGCCATCGGGCGTGAGCTTGATCAAGGGGTCGCCCGTGGCGGTCTGCGCCACGGACAGGTAGGCGCTGGCGGCGGTGGCGGAATCGGCAAACAGGCTCGACATTTTCAGTTGAAGAAACGGGAAGGCTTCTGTGGCGTGGGCAAAGCCGCCGGGGAAGGTCAGCGGATGACTGAGCACATCATAAACTGGCAGCGCAGCCGGCCCGGCTTGTTGGACGGCATCGGGCACGGGCACGGCGCCGCCGGTACGGGTCAGCTTGGCGATGGCCTCCTGCCCGGCGGTGGACAAATCCGCACCGGGCCATGTTTCCGCCTCAAACGAGAAGGTGACGCGGCGCGGGAAGTTGCCGGTGGCCTTGGTGACGGCCAAATCCATCTCGATGGCGGCCCCCTCCCCTTCGGCCATGGTCACGAAGCGGGAGCGACGCGGCTCGGCCAAATCGGGGAATAGGCCGACGGCGTGGCCGTCGTTGACGCTCACCACGGCGGGCGGATACTCCTCCTGCAAAACCGCCTGGCCGGGGGCGCCGGTCAGCAAGCCCACGCGCAGCCGGAACAAACGGGTATCGCCCTGCTGCAGCATGATGCGGCCCTGCAAAATGCGCCGTCCGTTTTCGAGCGGAATGACCATCATGCTCCACTCAATATCGGTGTCTGCCAGCGCACCGCCGTAGTAACGCGAATCGTGGCGCGAGGGGAAGCGCCCCCCATCGCGGCCGCGGCGGGTGGGGCGCAGCGGCCAGCGCTCGCCGGTTTGGATGTCTTCGAGCTCCAGCGCCAAGTGAACGTCGTGCGTCGGCAACGCGAACAGGGAATTGAACTCGGGGGCTTCGGTGAAAACGATGGTCCAGCGGCGGGAGCGGACGGCCTCGTTATAGCGCATGGATAGCGAGCGCACGGCGCAAGAGCCAAAAGCGTTGCGCGCCATGGGCAACACCACGCTGGGCGGGGGCACGGGGCGCGCGGCCGCGATGGCCAGGGCTTCGTCGCCAACGGCCAGGGCATCGGTCTGATCCGGCAGGCGACCCAGCCATACGCCCTCTTGGTGGACCCAGCCGGGGGCAGGCGGGGCGATGGAAGCCGGCGCATCCGCAATGGCCCCCCACCCCCCCTCCCCTTGGTACAGGGTCGGCGCGCCATGGGCCAGCGGCATCACGAGGCTGATGGCCAGCGTCCAGCCGATGGCCAGCCGGGCGGTCAACTACGGTTCTCCTTGCTTTCCGGCCGGCTGCGCTTTTTATCGGGGGGGCGGCTGGCGAGCCCTTGCAGGCGCTTGAGTTGGTCGCGCAGGAAGGCGGCTTTTTCGTAATTTTCGAGTTCCACGGCGCGGGCCAGCTCGGCGCGCAGATTTTCGGCCTCGCTCTTGGGGCGGCGGCGGTCTATCTCGGACAGCAATTCGCGCAACGAGGTCACTTCCGGCGGCGTTGGCGCGGGGGTGCCATCGCTTCCTTGCGGCTCATAATTTTCGGCAAAGAACTGCTCGATTTGGCGGATGCCATCCTTGACGGCGCGAGTGGCACGGTCGAAGCGATCCCGTGACATGGCCACTTCCGCCACGGCGCGGGCAAGCATCATGCGCATATAGGGGAACAACTGGTTGAACTGCCAGGCGATTTCATCATCGGCGGCATAATCGGTCACGATGTCAATGATATCGAGGTTGTGTTCGCAATCCTTGACGACGCTTTTGTAATCGCTGAGCGCGTAATAGGCCATGATCCGGTAGTAATACTGCATGGCCTCCAGTTGCAGTTCGGCGCAGGCCTCGTTGTCCAGCTTATAGGGCAGTTTTTCGTCGGCCGCGAGAAGTTCTTCCTCGATGTAGTAATCGCGCAGGGAGATGGCGCCACGCGGGCAGGCGCCGTCCGGGCGGCCGGTGGGCTCCATCTGGAACACGCCCAGATCCAGCCGCAGTTGCAGCTTGCGCGATCCGTCATCGGCCTCGATCCAGCGGGCGCGAACTTCACCCGGTTCGTAGGGCCAGCCTTCCACTAATCTGGAGATGTCTTTGCTCATGCCTACCACCCATAATATATTGAAAAACTCCCCGGCCAGAAAAATCCGACCGGGGATGCTTGACCGCCTTGGGCGGGAAGCTTACTCAGCCGCCTCTACCGGGGCCGGAGTTTCGACGGCCTCAACGGCCTTTTTCGTGGCTTTTTTGACCTTGCGCTCGGCCTTTTTCACCTCGCCCTCGGCCTTCTTTTCAACTTTCTTGCCCTTGCATTCGGCTTGCTTGTCGGCCTTCTTGGCCGCGCAATCCGCTTTCTTGGCGGCGCAATCCGCTTTCTTGGCGGCGCAATCCGCTTTCTTGGCGGCGCAGTCGGCCTTCTTGTCCGCGCAGTCGGCCTTCTTGGCTTTGCAATCGGCTTTCTTCACGGGGCAATCGGCTTTCTTCGCCTTGCAATCCGCCTTCGCGGCTTTGCAATCCGCCTTCTTGGCTTTGCAGTCGGCCTTTGGGGCCTTGCAATCCGCCTTCTTGGCGGCGCAGTCAGCCTTGGCCTTTTCAGCACAGGCCTTTTGGTCGGCCTGTTCGACGGCGGACTTGTCGGCCGCAGGCGCCTTCTTGCCGAAAATCCACCACGCCTGCGAGCTTACCGCCGAGGCCAACACAACGGCCAAAGCCATCGTTGCTATCTTTTTCATTCTGTTACTCCTGTTGGTTATGATGATTATGACTAATCGGGGGAACTATACCCTGCTTTGGGCGGGGCGCAAATGTTCAGCCGCGATAAAATTCGGCGATCACAGCCACCACGCGCGCGGCCATGGCGTCGCTCAATTCCGGGAAGATCGGCAGCGCCAGGGTTTCCTTGGCCGCGCGTTCGCTTTCCGGGAAATCGCCGGTTTGGTAGCCCAGGTCGCGGAAGCACTCCTGCAAGTGCAGCGGCACGGGGTAATAGATTTCGGTGCCGATGTCTTGGCGGCGCAGGTGCGCAATCAAGCCATCGCGATTCTGGGCGCGGATGACAAACTGGTTATAGATGTGCCGGTTGGCCACTGCGGCGGGCAATTGCACCTTACCGGTGGTCAGCAAGTCGGTTTGCGCGAACAGTTTTTGGTAGCGCGCGGCATTGGCCTGCCGCCCGGCGGTCCAGCCGTCGAGATATTTCAGTTTGATGGTCACCACCGCCGCCTGCAGGGCATCCAGCCGGAAGTTCCCCCCCACCAGCTTGTGGTAATACTTCGGTTCCGAGCCGTGGTTGCGCAGGATGGTCGCCCGCTGCGCCTTGGCCGGGTCCTGCATGGTCAGCATGCCGCCATCGCCAAAACAGCCGAGATTTTTCGAGGGGAAGAACGAAAAGCAGCCATAATCGCCGATGCTGCCCGCGCGCCGCCCCTGCCACTCCGCGCCGATGGCCTGCGCCGCATCCTCAATCACCGCCAGCTTGTGCTCGCGCGCGACGGCCAGCACGGCATCCATGTCCGCCATTTGGCCATAGAGATGCACGGGGATGATGGCCTTGGTGCGCGGGGTCACGGCGGCGGCCAGTTGGCGGCCATCCATGTTGAACGTCACCGGATCAATATCCACAAAACGGGCGCGGGCGCCGAGGCGGGCAATGGCCCCCACCGTGGCGAAAAAGGAATAGGGCGTGGTAATGACCTCATCGCCCGGCCCGATGCCCTCGGCCATGAGGGCCACGATCAGCGCATCGGAACCCGACGACATCCCCACGCCGTGCGCCGCGCCGCAATAGGCGGCCACGGCGGCCTCGCACTCCTGCACCTTGGGGCCGAGAATAAAGGCCTGCGATTGGCAAATGGCGAGGATTTCCGGCTCCACCTCCGCCTGGATTTGCGCGTATTGGGGTTTCAAATCTAACAGTGGTACTTTCATGATCGCTTCCTGTCTGTGGGTACTGGCGGGGCACTATGCCATGCCCCACCCCACAAATCACGCAAAAACGCCCTGCAAAACCCGCGCGCCGCCGGTCAGGGCAGATCCGGCCGCACGGGCAGCCAGTTGCTCCAATCAATGGCGCCCGCCCCATCCTGCACAATCATGCCGCCGTTCGGGGGGGCCGCCCCCCACCAATTCCCCCGCGCATCCAACCCCACGGACGCATCATAAACCAAGTTGAAAACGCTATTCGCCAAACTGTTCTGCGTCAGAACAAAGTCATCCGTCATCGGCGCAAACGCCCAGTTAAACAGGAAG
>CAZNGD010000102.1:0-7259 GCA_964572295.1 uncultured Verrucomicrobiota bacterium | reverse complement strand
CCAGAGTTTATAAACTGTGGACAAATTTAAGGTGAGTGATTTTTGTGTTTTTATCGGCACGGTGCGGACTCGTATGCAGTTGCCGACCCCAAAAACACCACTATAATCGGCGAAGAGCCCCTCTTTTACGCCATGGCATGAAAATAGAACAGCCAAACTCCAGGGGCTGGAACGGTCGCAGACCTTCCAGCCCCATAATCCAACCGGGAAATCACCTCCGTTTGCGGCCTTTTGCGCCGCTGGCGTTGAAAACGGCCTTTTCTGCGGTCGCTTGGGCGTGGTTTATTCCGACAGGGCGGGGAGCCAGTGGGCGTGGAGGGGGGCGGAGATGCGGTCGGCGGCGAGGGCGGCATCGAGGGTTTGCTGCCAGAGGGCGCGGAGTTCCAGGAGGCGGCGGGCGGTTTCTTCTTTGGTTTGCAAGCCGGCTTGTTCCTGTTGTCGGGCGCGCTGGCAAAGGTCCCGCAGATGGTTGTAGCGCTGTTGCAAGTCGGCGGGGAGAGGCGGGGTCTGGCCGGCGGCAAGCAGGAAGCGTTCGCGCTCGCGGGATGAAAAGTCGTTCAGGGAAAAGCTTTGGATCATGCCGTGTTCGGCGCGGAGGGTGAGCAAGCCGTTGGTGATGGCGACGATCTGGCCGGTGATGGTTTCGCCGGCGAGATTGGTGAAGGTGTCGGCCTGCGCAGTGGCGAGGGTCAACAGCCACACGAGCAGGGCGGCCGGCCGGCGGCTCACGGGGTCAGGGCCCCCACGGTGCTGATGCGGCGCATGGTGAAAGTGCCATCCACCCGGATGGGGCCTTGCCGGCGCAGGCCGTGGAGTTCCCAACGGCAGGCGCCTTGCAGTGTTTCTTCGGGAGTCCACGCCGGGATGCCGGCGGCATGATCCGTCCAGGTGAAGGTGACGACATTGCTGACGGAGAAGAGTTCGGGTTTGATGGTGCCGACATAGTTGTGGAAGTCATCGCCGGAGGGAGCGGGCGTGGTGAAGTCCCATTGCAGGCCGTCATGTTCGGGGTGATAGGCGTGGCGGAAGGGGTTGGAGCGGTCCTGGTCGGACACGACAAAATGGAACTGGGCCGATTGCGGGAATGTGGCGCCGGCTGCCGCGGCAACCACCGGGGTATCCACGCCCATATCCACGGTGCTGAGGCGCGAAACGGTTGCGCCCGGGGGGATGGACGCCGCAGACAGATGCAGGGAGACGGTGGCGGAGTCGGCATCTTCGACGGTGGCCAATAGCACGTGTTGCAGCAACTTGATGTTGCCATCCAGATCCACATGGAGGATGGCCCGCAGGTGCAGGGGGCCGCCGGCGGGGATGTTATCGGCGCTGGCGGTATCGGTGATGTATTGGGTGACGCGGTTCATTTTGATGTCGGCCAGCCAAAGTCCGGCGGGCCAATCGGCTTGGGCGACCGTGGCACCGTAGCCGCCAACTGCGGCCACGGGCACCCGGGCGCAGTAGCGCGAGCCGCCATTGACATCGCGGACGGTGAGGATGCCGGCGCGCGGCGCGCCCACCACGCCATGGAATTGCTCGCGATCCACCGCCAGCCGGAGGGTCCAGGTTTGCTGGGGGGCGAGGGTGTTGGTGAGGCTGGGCGGGAGGTTGGCCCACGTGTTGGACGGGGTTTGATAGAGCAGTTCCAGCAGGGGCGGGTTGGTCACGCCTGCGGGGCTTTGGGCGCGGGCGTAGGAGATGGAAACAGCGCGCGGGGTGGGAGTGTCGTTGCGCACTTTGAATTCATCGAGCGAGGCACGGTCGCCAAAATCCAAACCGCCGACGGGCGCAAGGAAGAGCGGCCCGGACCAGTTGCTGATCTGGGCGGCATCCATCACCAGCACGGAGCCATCCTGGATGGCGGTGGCCGGCACGAGGCCCATGGCGGCGGGGTTGCCGCCGGCGACGGCTTGGTGCAGGGTATAGCCGGTGTCCAGCCCGGCCAGATAGTGCGCGGGGTTGACGCTGACGCCGGATTCGAGGGTGACGCCAAAGAAGTTGAGCGAGGTTTCGCCGCCGCCGGCGGAAGCCGGGTGCCAGGCCATCCGCTGGACGCAGGGCCGGCCATAGACGGTGGCGCTGTAGGCGGCGGCGGCTTTGCAGACATAGACGCGGTCGCCGATGACCTGCTTGAGCGAGGAAATATCGGGGTGCCCCCGGTGCCAGATCAGATAGGGCGCTTCCAGCACCGGCTCCGTGGCGGTGTCGGTGGCGAATTGCGCGGTGCGCAGGAAGGAGCCGCTGTCATAGAGGCTGACATGGTCCACAGGCCAAGCGGCAAAGAAAGCGTCGGCGTTTAGGCCGGGGGTGACGCGCAGATAGATGGCGTTCCAGCCTTGGGCGAGGTTGATGGTTTGCGGCGCCATTTGCGCGACAACCGCGCGGGCGATGAGCAGACAACCGAACAGGGCGATGTATTTTTTCACGGGCTGCCTCCCTGGTCACTCCACGCGCAGGCGGTAGTTCATTTTGGGGTCGCTAATGTCGGCATAGAAGGTCACGAGGCCCTCCTCCTCGATGGCGCCGGGCGAGAGATATTGGGTGATCCGCGGCGCGGCGGGTTCCGGGGTGAGGGCGAAGGGGAGGCCGGTCCACGCCGGTTGGCTGAGGCTGGCGGTGGCCACGATGGAATAAGTGCGTCCGCGCATGGCATAGAAGGTGATGGTGAGTCGCTTGGCTTCGATTTGGATGGTGGGTCCGACGGTGCCGACGCTGGCAATGGCGAGGGTGTCGGCGGCATTCAGCGGGTCGGTTCCGGCGCGATATTCATCGCGGTTGCTCATGCCGTCGCCGTCGTAGTCGGCGTCGGGATCATAGGGTTCGTAGATGCCCTGGGCGAGAAAGCGGAAGCTTTCGATCATGGACTCGTAGGCATCGTCAACACCGTTGCCGTTAGCGTCGTTTTCCAGGATGATGTCAGCCACCGCAATGCCGCCGGGGTTGCCGACCAGCGCCTGCGGCATGACCTGCTGGTTGACCCACAGCATGGCGCCGTCATCCACCTCAAAGGTCAGGCGGTCGCCGGCCATGGCCGTTTTTTCGGTGCGGGTATTGGCCAGCGGCACGGCCAGCGCATAATTGAGCGCGGAGTCGGCCGGTGGGAACACCGGCGTTTGCGCCAGCAGCACGCCGTTGGTGTTGCGGGCATAGACCCGGGCACCGGTGGTGTAGGCGATGCGCTGGTAGTTCATCAGCCGCCCGGTGTAGGTGAACGGCGGCATGTACACCGTCTCCGCCGCGGCCCACCACGCGCCGCCCAGCAGCGCCAGCGCGAGCCACCCAACCCTGTTCATGCTGTATCCTTTCATGGCCACTCCTCAATTGCCCGAGTTGGAATAGGTGCGCAGACCGATTTGAATATCGCGGACCGGCAACTGGTCGAGTTGCCCGTCGCGGTTGGCATCATAACCGCGGATAAAGGTGGTCAGGGCCGCTTCGCGGTCGGCGCCCAATGCCGCTGCGGGAATAATCAGCGCCCACTGCGTGTTCCAGACCGAGCGGCCCACCAGCCGTTTGCTGGCCTCGCGGATGTCGGGGCCCTCGGATTCGGCGATGGAGGCGCGGAAGGACGGGTAGCGGCGGATGGTGATGGCGCCATTGGTGGCGCCGACGAGGTTGTTATAGATGGTGGTCCAGTCGGCGGTGGCCAGGCTCTGGCTGCCGATCAGGAAGGGCTCCTGCATGACCTGATCCAGGATGGGATAATCGAGCACGGTGGCGAGGTGGCCGGGGTCGCGCATCCGGTCGGTGCCCAGCGGGACCAGATAGACCACGGGGGTTTGCGAGAGCTGCGGCGGAATGGCCGAGCCCGCGACGCACGCGTTGTAATCCACGAAGCGCACGCCGGCGGCGGCGATCTTGGTGGCGAAGTAGGTGGAGTCATAGGCGGAATCGCCGCCGGCCAACCCGCGGCCGAAGAGGTTCTTGCCGGCCTCGATGGTGGTGGAGAAGGGGATCACCAGTCCCGGTTCGCGCGCCTGCGCGGGGTTGAAGGCCAGGCAGTAGCGCTTGAATTCCGGCATGTCGAGGATGTTGGCCACCCAGTGTTTGGCCAGCTCCGTGCTCCAGGCGGCATCGCCGGCCGCGCCGGGCAGGATGCGGTAGAGCCCGTGGCGCAGCGAGAACCACGTGGTGTAAGGCTGCGGGTTGTTGATGCCGAGGCGCGGTTTGAGCACCTGCCAGTTGGCCTCCATCCGGGCGAGGATATCGGCCAGGCCCGGATCGCCGGTGGCGAGGCCCTCGCCGCCGAGTTCCGGCCGGCCATCGGCATTCTGCGGCCCGATGGTGCGCGCGGCGATGATCCGCCGGAGGAAATCCTCGCCGGCTTCGGTATCGGCGGTGAGGCGGCCGGTTTCGTAGTCATAGGCCCGCGCAGCCAGCCACGTGTATTGCTGGGCAAGGTCGAAGGCCGTGGAGTAGCGCGTCAGCGATTCGTTCTGGATCAGGCGGAAGAACATGTCGCCATAGCGCGCCTGGGTCAACTGGCTGACCGCTTGCAGGCGGGTTTGTTCGCGCGCTTCCAGAAGGCGCTGGCCTTCGGCCACGATGGTTTCAACATTCTCGTTGGCCTCCAGCATGGCCGCCCATGCTTCATTCAAGTCAAAGACGGCTTGCGCGTGGCGATCAATGGCTTGGATGGCGGCGGTGCACATCTGGTTGACGCTCTCGCCAAAGGCGTCCGCGGCCGCTTCCATTTCCGCCGTCATGCCGATGAGGGTCTTCTTGAATTCCAAGGTGTTGGCAATTAACTCGGCGCCGTACTTAAACCCGACGAATGCGGCTTCCAGACCAACGCACAGGGATTTATAGGCGGCAAACAACCCGGCATCAAAAACGGAGCCGAGACCATCCATGAGATCCACACCCGTCTCGGCGATTGTGCCGATCACCGAGAAGCTGTATCGGGCCGCTTCGAGCCGCCGCAACGTATAGAGGCGCTCCATGGTGTGGGCATATTCCCGGTCCGGCAGGCGGGCGGCAAACGCGCTGACCGCGTCTTGCACGTCGGCGGCGGTGCGTTCCAGATCATGGCGTTTCCGGGCGACGGCCAGTTGGGCTTGGATGAGGTTCACATGGGCCTGTTGAATGCGCCCGGCGGCGCGCCGGGTGCCGGTGACGGAGTTCGGCTTCACCACGATGCCGTTGGCGGTTTGCTGATAGCTCAGTTGATACACCGTTTGCGTGGTGGTGATGGAATGAACCGCACTGGACTCCAGGATGCTGTTGGTGTAGGGCCCGTTCACGGCGAAATACAGCGTATTGGTGACCGCCACCTCCTGTTGCGCGTTGGTCAGGCCGAATGGCGCCAAATCCAGCCACATGAAATGGAAGAGGTCCGGCCCATCATAGCCCTGCACATAGGTCCCGCTCACGCCGATATCGCCTTCGAAGGGATAGCCGAAGATGGCGATGAGTTGATCGTTGTAACCGCGCTCCTGGTTGTCCAGCGCGGCGGTGTAGTCCTCTTCGACATCCTGCAACTGGCGCAAGGCGTGGCCATAGGTCTGCGCCCGGCCCAGGATGCGCCCGGCATTCTTGAGCGCGGTCACTGCGCGTTCATAGATCTGTTCAAAGTGGCTGGTGGTGCCGTCGGCGAGGCCCTGGGCGGAGATATCGAACGGGATGGCGCGTTCCGAGAAGCCGAGCGGGTTGCGTCCCTGATCCAAGCGGTCCACCTTTTGCTGCAGCACGGCATGGGCGGCGGACAGCGCGCTCAATTCGTGGACGCTGGCACGGTCAATCCGCAGCAAGCCGGCATCGTTCAGGCCGCCCTCCATGTTGGGTGGTGCGGCGGGCGGCGGCGGCAGGAGGCTGTTGGCGACCGCCCAGTTGTAGAACGCGCCCAGACCGGCCCGCGTGCCCCACTCGCCGTAGCCGAAGGCGCGGTTGGTGTTCGCGTCCAGATAGCCGGCGCCGCCCGTGCCGCCCTCGGCCCACGCCTTGCGCGCCGTGCGGTCCAGGATGTCGTTGCCGGTTTTGGCGAGCGCCGCCGCCACCTGGGCAAAGCGGGACTCATCGCCATAGTCCACGTTGACCGGCAGGTCCGCCAGATTCATTTCGCCCATGCTGACTTCGCCCCAGGAGAAATAGGGATTGCGCAGCAGGCGGTAGTAGCCCTTCAGGGCGCTCAGGTAATGCCCCCAGGCATCGCCGTGCCCTTGCGGATACATGATGGCGGCATCATTTTCGTCAATGATTCCATCGCCCGTTTTGTCGGTGATGCCGTAATTCACCGTGTAGGCGACTTCGCCCGCGGTGATGCCCTTGGTGAAGTTCCACAGCAGGCGGTTGAAGAAGGGGCCGATGCGGTTGCCGGGCGCGTTCGCCAGCGAGCGGCCGCGCAGCAGCGCCAGCTCTTCATCGAGCAGCGATGGCACCTGATTGGCGAAGGAATAGAGCGCGGACGCCAGCATGCCGTAATCCACGCCGTTTTGCGTGAAGTGGCTGGCCATGCCGATGGTCGGATTGACGGCATCGCCATAGGCCTCGTTGCCCAGCAGCATATACAAGTCCGCCAGGCGTTCCACCGCGAGCAGGAGCTGCTTATTTGCTTCGCCGCTGTTGATGCCCTGCGCAATGCTCAACGATTCCGCCTTGTTCAGCACCGTCTGGTACAACTGGATGAGGCCGACCTGCGTCAGGTTATCCTGGTTCAGCGCCACATCGCCTTCGTAGGGACCGCCGATTTGCTCCAGCATGGAGACGGCGGTTTCCGCCTCGTTTTCGTAGAGGTCCCGCATCCGTTGCGCAAAGGGCGTGATGGCGTTCAGCACCCGCTGCACCCAGCCCTCGGCCAGCGCCGGCCCGCACCAGTCGCTCCAGGTGTCGCCGACGGCATCATGGGCGGGGGTGCCGGGCTGGGGCTTGTAGCGCATGGCGTAGTAGGTGTTGACCAGATCGGCCAACGTGCTGCCTTGGGCGCCCAGCGTGAAGCGCGTGCGCCCCGCCTGGGGCGGGCCATAGGCCACATACGCATTCTCGAAATCCGTCGGGATGGTGCCGCTGGCGTCGGGCGGGGCCTTTTTCCACTCAAAGATGAAATCATTCGGCTGGCCGGCCAGCATTTCCGTGTAGAGAACGTCCAACTGCTGGGACAGCAGATTATTGGGGTCTTGGCGCGTGACGACACGGCCGGCATGGAGTTCCGGTTTCACCTTCAGCACGTGCATGGAAATGACGTCGCCCGGCTGCACGCCGGTCAGCTCGTTGGTGGAATCGTTTTCAATCAGCAGATCGGAAGAGCACACGTCTGAACTCCAGTC
>CAZNGD010000101.1:0-7401 GCA_964572295.1 uncultured Verrucomicrobiota bacterium | reverse complement strand
GGATGCCCACTTCGAGGATGCCGGGCTTGACCTCGGGGTGGCCGATCGCCCCCAGATACAGCGCGCTATGCTGGCGGAATTCCTCCAGCGCGGAGTCGGGAAGCGTTTCGCCGGTTTTGAGGTAGCGGTCGCCGCCAAAGTCGTACGACGTGTAATCAAGGTTAAAGCCGAATTTGGCTGCGGCCGCTCCCAGCACCTTCACTGCTTCGCGGGTGACTTCCGGGCCCGTGCCGTCGCCGGGGATCAATCCGATGGAATAAGTCTTTTTCATAAGGCGGGGCATTTTTAAGGGATTTGGCGGGTAAAGCAAGCCCGGAAACAGGCCGCCGGCGATTGCCGCACCCGCCAAGGGGAGGGGGGGGCTTACTGCACCGCGCGAATACGCCAGTAGAGGAAGGTCTTGGAGGAGCTGCGCACGAAGCTGTTGGTGCCCGGCGCGCAATAGAACGGCTCGCCCAGATCGCCCCACTCCTTGTCCAGCGCGGCATTGCCCTGCAAGACGTACTTGCGGCCAACGCTTTCCAAGATGGTGAATCGGCACTGGCCACTCTGGCAATTGCCAATGTGCAGCATGACGGGCGGTTCCGGGGCGGCCAGCGGTTGCAGCGCCGCATGAATTCCGGTGATGTTCTCCCCGGCCGCGACGGCGATATCCGTACCCTCGGCGAGGATTGGCGCGGCATCGTAGCTTTGCCCGGCGTAGGCCAGGCTGTTGTCCAGGAATTGCACGCGATAGGTCCCCGCCAGCAGCCCGCGGATCTGATACGTGCCATCGGTGGCAGTGAAATCGCTCCCGGCCGCCGCCCAGTGGTCATTGGCCCAGTAGTAGGCTTCGACTTCGATGTCCGCCAGCGGCGTTTCGCCATCCGGCCCCGTGACCCGGCCCGCAATGGATGCCGCGCGGGCGAGCGCCACATCGTAGCCGACGAGCTGTTCACCGATGGTCAGCGTGATAGCGCTGGCCGCTTCCACGCCGGGCGCGTTGTTGTAGAACTCGGTGGCATAGACCTCGCGCTGGTCCTGGAATCCCAGGCGGTACGCGCCGGGAGGCAGGCCGCCCAAGGTATAGGCGCCGTTTTCAGCGGTGCCAGCCCAACCCACCGCCTGCCAGCCTTCGCACGTCCACGAGTAGGCCGTGATCCACAGATAGGGCACCGGCAGGCCGGAATCGTCGGCGGTCACCAGCCCCGAAATGCTGCCGGCGTAGGCCAGCGACGCATGGATGTCGTCCCGGTTTTCCGCAGCGATGAGGGTCACATCCTCGGCCGCATCCAGCAGGAGTTGGTCGTTGTAGTATTCCGTGGCATACACGCCTTCGTGGTCGAAGAACTGCACGCGGTAATCCCCGGCGCGCAGCCCGCCGAGGGAGTAGCGGCCGTCCTGATCGGTGTAGGCGCCGCTCACCAACTGCCAGCCGTGGCGCGTCCAGCGGCCAACATTCACCTCGATGTTGCGCAGCGCCGTGCTGCCGTCCGGCCCCGTCACATAACCGGCAATCCATGCCGCCGGGTCCAGACGCATATTGATATCCGTGAGGCGCTGGCCAGCGGCCAGCGGTACGCTGTCGGCATCGTCGAGGCTCAGCGCGTTGGAGTAGCAGCCCGCCGCGTAGAGGCCGCTCTGATCGTGGAACATCAAGCGGTAATCCTGCGCCGCCAGCCCGCTGCACTCATAGTGTCCGGTGGCATCGGTTTCGGCCCAACCGGCCCAATTCCATTGGATGCCATCCCAGCCGTAGGCCTGCACCGAAATGTGCGCCAAGGCCGGGGAGCCATCCGGCCCGGTGACCGTGCCGGAAATGGAGGAGGCGCCGGCCAGCGCGGCATCAATGCCGGTGACGTGCGCTTGCGGCGCCACGTCAATGTCGGTGGCGGTGTCCATGCTCGTCGCGTGCTGATAATATGCGGTGGCGTAGTGTTGGTTGTAATCCGTGAAGAACACGCGGTAGGTGCCCGGCAGCAGGCCGCTAATGGTGTAGTGGCCATTGGTGTCCGTGGACACGCCTTGCGAGGCGCCCCACGAAGAGTTGGCCCACAGCACCGCCGTGACGGCAATCCCCATCAGCGGTTGCTGATCATCGGCGGCGGTCACCGTGCCGGACAGTTGGGCGGCCACGGACAGCGCCGCGTCAATGCCCGTCAGGTCCTCATCCGCCGTTATTTGCAGGATGGCGGCTTGCTCGGGGAACCAGGCTTGGTTGTAGTATTCGGCGAGATAGGTTTGACGCCAATCGTGGAACTCAACCCGGTAGGAGCCCGGCACCAGCCCGCCCAGCGAATACTCGCCGTTGCCATCGGTGGACACGGAGCCCCACGAATCCCACCATGAGCCGTTCCACCGGCTGACGAAGACGTTGATATCGGCCAGCGGCGATTGGGTGGTGGCGGCCGTGACCCGGCCGGACAACCGGCGACCCTGCCCCAACGCGGCATCAATGCCGGTGATCCATTCCCCGGCCGCCAGATTCAACATGACACCGTCTTCCATGGTTTGGGCATCATCATAGTATTCGCGCATGAATACGTTATGATAGTCCACAAACTGAATGCCGTAGGAGCCCGGCGGCAGCCCGCTGATGGTGTAGCCCCCCTGCTCATCGGTATTGCCTTGCGCTTGGTACGACCAGCCCATCCCGTCCCGCCGGTTGACGATGACGGCAATGTTCGCCAGTGGAGTCAGGTCTCCCGCCGCGATGACCGTGCCGGAAATCCTGCCGCCGACGCGCAGGGAAGCATCAATGCCCGTCACGTCTTCGCCGTCCGCGACGACAATATCGGTGCCCGCTTCCAGCGTGTCACCCTGCTCATACACCTGCGTCAGATAGGTGTTGGAATAGTCGCGGAATTGCAGGCGGTAGGTGTTGGCGCGCAGGCCCATGACGACGAACTCGCCATTGGCATCGGACGAGCCGGAGGTGACCCACTGCCAATAATGGTTCGTGAAAATATGCGCATCCACCGAAATCCCTGCGGCGGGGGTTTGGCCATCCGGGCCGGTCAACCGGCCGGCGATGGTGCCGCCCTTGGCCAGCGCCGCATCAATGCCCGTCAGCGCGCCGCCGGCCGGCAGCACCAAAATCGCGGCGCATTGGCTGTCGGTCGCATCATCATAAAATTCGGACAGATATTCATTTTGCCAATCGTTGAATTGGAGTTGATACGAGCCGCCCGGCAGGCGCGAAATGGTGTAGCGCCCTTGGTCATCCGTGGTGGAACTCTCCTGCCATTGCCACCAGGCATCCTGTTGCCGGTACACCGTCACGCTGATGTTGGGCAGCGGCGCGCCGTCCGCGGCGGTCACTTGGCCGGAAATCGTGGAGGCCGGGGCCAGCGCTGCGTCAATGCCCGTCACGTGCGCCGCCTCGCCGACCGTCACCAGCGTGGCATCCCACGAGGACAACTGATCGTCGTAATACTCGTTGATGTGCAGCCCGGAGCCATCCCAGAATTGCACGTGGTACTCGCCGGCCGGCAGCCCGTGCAGTGTGTATTGGCCGTTCTCATTCACCAGCGTGGAGGTGATCCACTGCCAGCAGTCGCCCGCCCGGCGTTCCACGCTGACATTCACCGTCGTCAGCGGCGCGCCTGCCGTATCCGTCACCGTGCCGGACAACGTGGAGCCCTCGATGAGCGCCGCATCAATCCCGGTGACCGCCACGCCGGAGGGCACGTCAATCGGCGTGGCGGAGTACCAATCCGTCTGCTGATCGTAGAACTGGCCGATATAATTCCGGTTGTTGTCGCGGAACTCCACCCGGTAGGCGCCCGCATCCAAACCCGGGAAACTGTAGCCGCCGTTCTCGTCGGTTGAGATGACCTCGTGGAATGCCGGCCCCCACTCGCCAATCTGCGTGAGGGTGACGGTGATGTTCGGCAGCGGCTCGCCGCTGGCCTGCGCCGTGACCCGCCCGGCCACGCCGCCAGCCTCGTCCAATGTCGCGTTCACGTCGGTGGTTTCCAGCCCGGCGCGCACAATCACATCCTGCGCTTCGGTGAGATCGGTGGAGCACTCGTAGTATTCGCTGACATAATGCCCGGCCTGATCCACGAACTCCACGCGGTACACGCCCGCTTCCAGCCCGACCAGCGCATATTCGCCCGCAGTGTCGGAAAAGCTGTGGCCCGCTTCCTGCCAGCGGGAATCATTCTGCCGCAAAGCCGTCACGCGAATCCCCGCCACGGGAACCTCGTCACTGGCCGCCCTGATGTTGCCCGAAATCGCAGCCAGCGGCCGCAGCGCCGCGTCAATGCCGCGCGCGGCGGTCTGCGCCGTCAGCACGATGTCGGTGGCGGTTGCCAGGTCCGGCGCCGGGCCATGGTATTCGCCGTGGTGCGCGCCGGCGGGATCGGCAAACTGCACGCGATAGGTGCCGGCCATCAGATTGGAAAACACATAGAAACCGGCGGCATCCGTCTGCCGGTTGCTCACGCTCTGCCACGTCTCGTTCGTGAGCCGGTAGGCGGTGACGGCGATTCCCGCCAGCGCGGCCTGCCCTTGCCGGTCCGTCACCCGCCCGGAGATGGAACGCACTGGCCGAAGCGCCGCACCAATCCCCGTATGGACGGTATGGGTGTCCATGACGATGTCCGCCGCATCATCGAGGGTGTCGGCATGGGGATGGCACTCGCCAAGATAGTTCCCGCTCCACTCGAAGAACTGCACGCGGTACGCACCCAAAGCCAGACGTTTGATCGTATAATTGCCGGCGGCATCCGTGGTTGCCTGGGATATTTCCTGCCACGCGGCGCCCGTCCACTGGAATGCCGCCGCATAAATCCCCGCCAGCGGGGTGACGCCATCCGGCCCGGTCACCCGCCCGGAAATGGTCGGCTTGTAGCGCAGCGCGGCGTTGATGTTGGCCACATCCTCATCGCGGGGAAACACGATATCCTGCGCGGAATCCAAATCATCCGCCCGGTCATAATATTCGCTCAGGTGGGGGCCGCTCCAGTCGGCGAAGTGCACGCGATAGGTTCCCGGTTCCAGCCACAGAATGGAGTATTCTCCATTGGCATCGGTGAATCCGCAGTTTTTATCCTGCCAGCCACCCGCCTCGCGCCGGTAAGCGGTCACTTGAATCCCGGCGAGCGGGGTTTCGCCATCGGGCCCGGTCACGCGGCCGGTGAACGTGGGAATCGTTCGCATCGTCGCATTGATGCCGGCCACTTGCGCGGATTCGGAGGGCACCACGATTTCCGTGGCATCCTCGAAATCCAGCGCGTTGGCGTAGTGGGTTTGCAGATAGGCCCCGCCCCAGTGGGTGAACTGCACGCGATACGTGCCCGCGCTCAGCCACTTGATCGTATAGTTGCCGGCGCGGTCGGTGTAGCCGCCATTCATGAGTTGCCATGAATGGCCATCCTGACGATAGGCCGCGGCATAAATGTTGTGCAACGGCGTGCCATCAGCCCGGCTCGTCACTTGGCCGGAAATTTCGGCAGCACGGCTGGGCAGCGGCAGTACCGCCGCGGCCAGCATGCCCAAAATGGCTATGGATTGACCCAATCGCATCTCAACCCCTGCGTCCTTTTTGTCCGCGCAAGACCCACCCGGGCATGCGCGTTCAGTAGATGATGGTGATCTACTGATACACACCATCCGCCATCTGCACCATGAATGCAAGAAATATAGTGTTAAAAATGTGTTAAGAAATGGACAGATTCCATGCGCCAACACTGAATGAAAATCATGTTAAGCAACAAATAAGAAAACAATAAAAAAATGAATTATTAAGATTGTATTAAGAAACGATCTACCCGACATTAGTGGAGCAATCCCCGAAAGGGTTTGCCAGTGGCCCTCAAAAAGAAAAAGCCGCCACATTCCGGCGTATTCATGTTCCCCGATGAACGGCGTGGTTCAGGTTGCGCAGGCCCATTTCACGGCCATTTGGCGGCATTTTATGCCGTGGCGATGTTTGCGAAAAGGCCAGGGGTTCCCCGCGTTCACGGGGCCGCGAAAGATTGGCCCGGCAGACCGTGAAGCGTCAGCAAAAAGATCCGCGCGTGGTTGTGGCGCGCGGCGCGAAGAGCAAAACCGCCCGTGTCGGCAAGCGGACGCGCGGCCCGCAAGGAGGGCGCGCAGTCAAAAAATCAGGAAGGCGGGCGGGCCTTTTGGGGGATGGGGGCGGTTCCCGGCGGAAAGACAATGACCTCCACCCGGCGGCGGCCCCATTGGCGGGCTTCGTTGTGCGTGTTGTAATACAGGTCGAGGCGGTGCCGTCCCTTGATGTCGCCGCCACGGTCTTCGACGACCCCGTAGCCGTAGCCGGGGATGTAGAGCACGGTGCCCATGGGATAGTAGCGGGTGTCGGCGGCCACCGTGCCGGGGTGCGCGCGCTTGCCGCTGGCGGTGATGCCCACGGCCTTAGGCTTGCCCTTGCTTTTGCCGGCGGAAATGACCGGGCGGCCGTTTTTGTCGAGCGTCCACGAGCAGCACTTGCCGCAGGGGCAATAGGCGGTGGCCTCGATGCGCACCCGGTGGCCGCCGTCCGGCCCCTGATCCAGAAAAAACATGGCGCAACCGCCAAGGATGCAGACCGCCAGCAACGCCAGCAACAAGATGACAAATTTAGCGGGCATGATGAACACCCCACCATGGCCTAGAAGCGCGGAATTGACAAATAGATTTATTCCCGGCGGGAGGTGTGGCAGGATGCGGCCATGAGTCAAAATCCGGCCATGACCGTGCAGGATTGGGCGTTGGCGGGCGAGCCCTTTCGTCTGCGGGCGCTGAATATCCACGCCGCGGATTGGCCGCGCTGGCTGCCGGCGGCGGCGCAGGAGCGCGCGGCGCGGTTCACCGCTCCGCAAGCTGCGGCGCGGGCCGGGGCGGCGGCGTGGTTCAAAACGGCGTGGCTGGCGCAGGAGCTGGGGGTGCCAGAGGTGGAGTGGCAGACCGCCGAACATGGCAAACCGGACCTGACGGGCGCGGCGGCGGGGTGGGGATTCAATTTATCGCACGCCGGCGACTACGTGGTGGCGGCGCTGGTCCACGGCACGGCCATCGGCGTGGATTTGGAGGCGGTGGCGCGCCCGGCGGATGTGGAGCTGTTGGCGCGCCGGGTCTTTTCCCCCGCCGAGCAGGAATTGGTGCGGGCGGGCGGGCGCGAGGTGTTTTTCACGCTATGGAGCCAGAAGGAGGCGCTGCTGAAGGCGCTGGGTTGCGGGTGGGCGGATGGCCGTTTGGTGCGTCGGACGCAGTTGACGGTGGCCGCGCAACAGGTGGAGCCGGTCACGGGGCTGACGATTTGGTCGCGGCGGGTACAGGGGGGGGGGTATGCGCTGGCGGTGGCGATGGCCCGTTGAGGGCGGCCGCGTCCAGCGCGCGCAATTCCTGCCGGATGGCGGCATGCAAATCCCCGGCCCACGGCGGCAGGAGGGGGGTATCCGCCGGCAACCC
>CAZNGD010000100.1:0-7440 GCA_964572295.1 uncultured Verrucomicrobiota bacterium | reverse complement strand
CACATCCAGCCGGCCATCCGGCAGCAGTGGGATCACCCGCAACAGCGCATTCATCGCCTTCGCCACCTGTTGCCACGGCACCCAGTTGCTGTGATGCTCCGCTGCCGAAACCCAAATCTCGTCACCGGGCCCGATCTCCCAACGCGCCATGCCCGCCGCCACCAGATTGATCGCCGCCGTCGTGCCCGCAGTAAAGACCACTTCATCCGCCGCCCCGGCGCCGATGAACTGCGCCACGGTCAGCCGCGCGCGTTCATAGGCGGCGGTGGCCTCGCCCCCCAGCCGGTGTACGCTGCGCCGCGGGTTCGCGTTATGCTGCCGGTAAAACTGCGCCATCGCCTTGAGCACCACCTCCGGTCGCTGGGTGGTCGCCGCGTTATCCAGCCACGCCAGCTCGCGATTCAGAATCGCAAATTGCGGCCGCAGGGTCGCCGGCTCGAAGGCCGGCCCCGGCGCCCCATCTGACGACTGTGACTTCATTACACCTTGCCCTCCGGCATCATCATGCTACAGTTTTCCTCCATGCGCAAGGACATCGGCTGGCAGGAACACCAGGAAGACGCCAAATACGAAATCCGCGTCACGTTTGACGGTGGCGGGCGCATTCGTTGGCGGCGCATCACCAAGCGCATGGAGCGCTGGGAAACCTTTGCGCCCACCCCCGCCCACTGGCAACTGCTGCTGGAAAAAATGCGGGCGCGCTACGTCCGCCGCCAGGCGCCTTACAAGGATTTACAGCTTGTGGAGCGGCTCGCCGCCGCGAATCCCCCGCCCCCCCCGGAATCATGAGCACCATTTGGGCCATCGCCCGGCAGGCCTTGCGCCTGACCTTCCGCTCGCGGGTCGTGCTGATTTTGGCCCTCCTACTCGGCGCGGCCATCGGCCTGCTGCCCGCCACCATCCGCAGCGACGGCACCCCCGCCGGCCTCATCCACCTGCACCTGACCTACACCCTCGGCAGCGTCACCTTTCTGCTGACCCTCGCCACGCTCTGGGCCGGCTGCGCGGCCATCGCGCAGGAAGCCGACGACAAAACCCTGCAACTGCTGCTCGTGAAGCCCGTGCCGCGCCTCCATCTCTGGCTCGGCAAATGGCTCGCGCTGCTGCTGCTCAACGCCCTCCTGCTGGCGCTTGCCGGTGGCGCCTCCGCCCTGACCCTGCGCCACAAACTGCGCCACGGTTCATTCGCGCCGGAGGCGCTGGACCAGGCCCGCGCCACCACGCTCGTTGCGCTCGCCACCACCACCGCCCCCCTGCCCGACATCACCGCGGCCGTCCAGGCCGAATACGAGCAACTCTCCGCGCGCCGCGCCCTGCCGCCCGACGCCCCCGCCGCCGCCATCCTCGACAGCCTGCGCCGCATGCAGTTGGCGCAGCTTTACTCCCTCCCCGCTGGCGCCGCGCGCGAATGGACCTTTCCCAACCCGCCGCCCTCCCCCCGCCAAATGGTGCAGTTTTCGTGCGACTCCTCCATCCCCGGCGCGGTGGAAATCCAAGGCACCATTCGCCTGCACAGCGGCGCCTACACCGCCAGCCGCGACTTCACCGCCATGGGCGGCACGCCGCAAACCCTCATCTTCGACAACGTGCCACCCGTCGCCGCCCTCACCGTGGAAGTGCTCAACCGCGCCCCCCCCCACTCCACGCTATTTTTTGAACCCGCCGCCGGCCTGACCCTGCGCACCCCCGTCGGCCACTTTGCCGGCAACTACCTGCGCGCGCTCACCCTGCTCTTTTTACGGCTCGCCCTGTTTGCCGCCATCGGCGTCACCCTCGGCACGCTGTTCTCCATGCCCGTGGCCTCCTTTCTGGCGCTGGTACTGCTGATCGTGCTGCAACTGTCCGGCTTTGTGAGCAGCGCCGCGCAAACCGACCGCGCCACCTTCGTGGCCAACGTCGCGCAATTTGGCGGCGGCCACGACCACGGCGACGCCCCCCCCCGTGCGACAACCCGGCTGGCCCGTGGCCTGGCTAACGTCCTCTATCTCACCTATCGCGGCACCTGGTATGCCCTGCGGCCGCTGCTCGACGACCACACGCGCGAGCAACTCGCCACCGGCGCCCACCTGCCCCCGCGCCACGTGCTCCACGCGCTCATCGTGCAGGGACTCGGCCTGCCCGCCCTGCTTGCATTCCTCGCCACCCTGGTCCTCAAAACCCGCGAATGGGCCCTCCCCAACTCCACATGACCCCCCCCCCGCCAACCTTTTCCACAGTGTGGAAAAATCGGGCCTGTTTTTCCACAGTGTGGAAATTATTTTTCCACAGTGTGGAAAAGGGGGCCGCTGAAGCGGGTGGAGCCGCCGCATGAAGTGGTGGCGCGGCATCTGGTGGGTGGTGGCGCTGGTGGCGCTGCTGTTGGCGGGCATGCTGAACATCCGGCTGCTGGCGTTGCGGAGCCGCGCGCACCTCACGCTGGCCCCGCCCACGCGCAACCTGCCGCCATCCGTGGCATTCACCACCGTGGTGCTGGGCGGTTTTCGCGGCGTGTTGGCCGACATCCTGTGGATGCGCGCCGGCCGCCTGCAGGACGAGGGCCGCTTCTTCGAGTTGGTGCAACTGTCCGACTGGATCGCCAAGCTCCAGCCGCGCAGCCCCGCCATTTGGGCGTATCACGCCTGGAACATGGCCTACAACATTTCCGCGCTGATGCCCGCCCCCGCCGACCGCTGGCGCTGGGTGCGCGATGGCATCGTGTTGTTGCGCGATGAAGGCCTCGCCGCCAATCCCGGCTCCGCCCGCCTCTATCAGGAATTGGCGTGGCTGTTCCTGCACAAGCTCGGCACCGATTCCGACCACGCCGCGGCGTACTACCGCGCGCAATGGGCCGCCGAAGTCGCCCGTGGCGAAGTGAACCTTGACCCGGCGCGCGTCGCGGACATCGCGCGCGAATTCGGCGCGCTCGATTGGCGCACGCCACAGGCGCAGGCCATCTATTGGGCCATGGCGGGGCTGCCTTTCGTCCGCGCGGATTTTGATGATCTCGCGTTGCGGCGCATCGTGTATCAGGCGCTGCTCCAACTCATCGCACAGGGACGGCGCGACCTGATCCCCGCCACCAGCCGCTTTGTCCGCGAGACGGCACAACGCCATCCCAACATCGCCGCGCTGCCGGAAGTGCTGCGCCAACTCGAAGCGCTGCAAACCAACTGAGGGCCCCTGCCCCGACCCGCCCGCTTACACTTCCTTGCCGATGACCTTCGAGCTGAGGATGAGGTCCTTGAGCCGTGCCGGGAAAAAGCGCGCGACGATGTCGCCGAACCAGGCCACCGCCGTGACGGGATAGCGCACGCGCGGGCGGGCGGCTTCCAAGGCGTGGACGATTTTTTGCGCGACCGCTTCGGGCGGCTGGCGAAAGCGGTCCGTGGGGCGCGTATAGGTGCGTTCCGGTTGCGACAACTCGCGCGCGTAGGTGGCGGCAAAAACGGAATCGCGCATGTCGAGGCCACGGGTGGCTTCGCTGACGACACGCTTGCGGAAGCTGGTCTGGATGGGCCCCGGCTGCACCACCGAAACCGAAATGCCCGCCGGCCCCAGCTCCACGCGCAGGCCGTCGCCGATGGCTTCCACCGCAAACTTGCTGGCGGAATAGATGCCCAGAAATGGAATCGTCACCCGCCCGACCACGGAGCTGACCAGCACAATGCGGCCATAGCCCTGCGCGCGCATCGCGGGGATGAACCGGTTGGTGAAGTCCAGCGTGCCAATGACGTTGGTTTCAAATTGCTTGCGCATGGCCGCGCGCGACAAATCCTCCAGCGCGCCGGGTTGGCCATAGCCCGCGTTGTTGACCACCGCGCCGATGACCCCGTGCGACAACTCCAACACTTCCTTGGCGGCATATTCCACCGAATCGGAATCGGCCAAATCCAATTCCACCGGCTGGAAGCCTTCGCCCCGCAGCAAATCCAAATCGGTCCGGCTGCGGGCCGTGGGCAGCACGCGCCAGCCCCGGTTCTTGAGCATCCGCGCCGTGGCCCGCCCGATGCCGGTGGAGGCGCCGGTCACCACCGCCACTTTTTCCTGAACTGCCGGATATCGTTTCATGCGGCCATTCTACCCTTCCGCGCGCATTCGTCCACGGATTTTCCGTCAGCCCGCGCGGGCCGTTTGCCAAATCCGGTTTTCGTGGTACGTTGTGGCGTCTATCAACCCAACCCCGAATGGAAAGCGCCATGGCCAATACCCCAACAACTCCCGCTGAACTGATGTCCACCCCCCTGCCGATGGCCGAGCTGGTGACGGTCCAACCCGGCGCGGTGGTCAGCCGCACGGTCATCTCCAAGCCGGCGGGCACGGTCACGTTGTTCGCGTTCGACAAGGGCCAGGGCCTCAGCACCCATTCCGCGCCCTATGATGCGCTGGTCTGGATTCTGGAGGGCACCGCCCACATCACCATCGAGGAAAAAGAGCTGGTGGCCCACACCGGCGACATGGTCATCATGCCGGCCAACCGCCCCCACGGGCTGCAAGCCAACGAGCCATTCAAGATGGCGTTGGTGATGATTAAAGAAAAACAGGCCGCGCCCGCGTAGCGGGAATGGCCAGGCTAGGGCAGTTGCCCGAGCCGGTCTTCGGCCGCATCCAGATAGGTCTGGATGGCGGTGCGCGGCACGGCGGACTCAACAGGCGGCGGTTCCTGCCAGCCTTCATCGCCGCGATCAAACTGCGACACGTATTGCTTGCGGTTTTGCGTGGTGGCCAAAAAAGTCTGGTGCGCCCGCTCGGCGCGCGCCCAAAGCTGGTTCAGCGCAAGTTCCCATGTGGCATCGTCGCCCACCGGCGTCTTGCCGGATGATTTGGGCGCGCGCCGCCACCACGATTGTTTTTCCGCAGGCGGCCGGGTCAACTCGTCGAAGAACTGGGAATAGGCCGTGAGCACCTCCTGCAACGTCGGCGGCGCGCCGAGCTTGAGGCTTTGCACTTGCAGCGAGAGCGCGGCCGCCAGTGGCGCCACCCACGCCTGCGCGCGAAACTCGATCAAATCGCGCGCGAACAGGTCGAGCGGCACCTCGGCGGGAATCTCCGGCGCAAAGTTCCGTGGCTGAAAATTCAACGCTTGCAGCAGGCGTTCTTCCAGCAGCAAACCGCGGTCGCTCCAGGCCTCGACACTGCGTTTGCGGCGAAGCTCCGTCAAAAACGCGCGCCAGGCATCTTCCGGTTTTTGCCCTTGGAGCGCGGCGGCATTATCGCGCAGCCAGGCGGCATCAATGGCCTGCCGCGCCCCCACCGCCGCGAAGAGCGTCTGCCACTCGGCGGCCTGGCCGGCCGGGAACAGGAAATCCACGGCCGCGGCGGCGTAGGCTTTTTCGCGCCAGCGCCCGCCGGGCAACTGCCCCAGTTTGATGACCTGCGCCAGCGGCATGGCGTGGCCTTCGGTTTGTTCGCGGTTCAGCCATTCGCGGTTGCGCGCCTTGAGCGCGGGCTGCGTATTGTGGGCCAGGCCGCAGGAAATCCAATCCGGCACGGTGACGCCGATGCCGCTGCGCCGGCCTTCGGGGGTGTAGTCCGCCGCGTAGCGGTTCAGCAGCAGCCAGCAGGCGGCTTCAAACAGATCCTCCTCGTCGAGGCGCACGGCGCTGGGCACCACGAGGCGCTGATAAAAGCGGCCGTCATCCCACCCCTGCACCTTCATAATGGCGGCATCGGGCGCGCCGCCGCTTTGCACCAGCACCCCGAGCACCTGGTCGCGCTGCATGGGGAGCGGGCGGCGCACCTGCTCCTCCACCTGCCGGGCCAGCTCGGCCAGTTTGCCGGCCAGCAGCATGTTTTCGGCGGAGGTCAGGCCGCTGACCATGAAGCGGCGATCCGCGCTATACATGGCCGCGCGGCCGGGCTTGCCGGTCAGCCGTGGCGCGGATTGCGCGCGGCCGGGGGCCGCGCCCAATGCCAGCGCCAGGGCGGCGCCGCCAATGACTGTCCACACGCGCCGCATGGTCAAATGGGTCGGAAGCGAATCCGCCGGGGTTGATCGGCGGCATCGCCCAGCAAGCGCCGCCGCTGTTCGTGATAGCCCCCGAAGTTGCCTTCAAACCACGTCGCGTTGCCGTCCTCCTCGAAGGCCAGAATGTGCGTGGCGATGCGGTCGAGGAACCAGCGATCGTGGCTGACCACCACCGCGCAGCCGCCGAATGACTGGATGCCTTCTTCCAGCGCGCGCAGCGTGGTGACATCCAGGTCGTTCGTGGGTTCGTCGAGCAGCAGCAGGTTGCCGCCGCGCCGCAGCAGCTTGGCCAAATGGACGCGGTTGCGCTCGCCGCCGGAAAGCGCGCCCACCTTTTTCTGCTGGTCGGTGCCCCGGAAATTGAAGCGGGTGCAGTAGGCGCGGCTGTTCATCGGTTTGCCGCCGAGGTCGAGGGTTTCCTGCCCACCGGTGATTTCCTCAAAGACGGTTTTCCGGTCATCGAGCGCGTCGCGGAATTGGTTGACGTAGGACAGCTCGACGGTCTCGCCGATGGTCAGCGTGCCGCCATCGGGTTTTTCCTCGCCGACCATCATGCGCAGCAGCGTGGTTTTGCCCGCGCCATTGGGGCCGATCACGCCCACGATGCCGCCGCGCGGCAGGTTGAAGCTGACGTTGTCCATGATGAGGCGGTTGCCGTACACCTTGCGCACGTTCTCGGCGCGCACCACCAGGTCGCCCAGCCGCTTGCCGGAAGGAATCTGGATTTCCAGCACGTCTTCGCGGGTGTCCACCTGCTGGGCGGCCAGCTCCTCATAGCGGGCGAGACGCGCCTTGCTCTTGGATTGGCGGCCGGAGGGATTCAAACGGATCCATTCCAACTCGCGCTGGAGCATCTTTTGGCGGGCGGCGTGCTGCCTGTTCTGGGTGGCGGCCATGGCCTGCTTGGTTTCCAGCCATTTTTCGTAGTTGCCCTTGAAGGGATAGCCGCGGCCCGCATCCATTTCCAGAATCCATTCGGTCACGTTGTTGAGGAAGTAGCGGTCGTGGGTCACGACCACCAGCGTGCCGCTGAACTTTTTGAGGTAGTCTTCGAGCCAGGCCACGGTTTCGGCATCGAGGTGGTTGGTGGGCTCGTCGAGCAGCAGCGCGTCGGGATTGGACAGCAACAATCGGCAGAGCGCCACGCGGCGTTTTTCGCCGCCGGAGAGCGTCCGCACATCCGCATCGCCCGGCGGCAGGCGCAGGGCTTCCATGGCGCGCTCAATCTGACTGTCGAGGCTCCACAAATCGCGCGCATCAATCAAATCCTGGAGACGGCCCAGCTCGTTATTGAGCTTTTCGGACTCGCCATCGTCGAGCGCCTCGCCCAACCGGCTGCACAGCTCGTCGTAGCGGTCGAGGATGGCCTGCGCGGCGGCGGCGCCTTCGGCCACATTGCCGGCGACATCCTTGGTTTCGTCGAGCGGCGGTTCCTGGGACAAATAGACAGATCGGAAGAGCGTCGTGTAGGGAAAGAGTGTACGTCCTGGTGTAGA
>CAZNGD010000099.1:0-7442 GCA_964572295.1 uncultured Verrucomicrobiota bacterium | reverse complement strand
CCGATCTCCGCCGACATGGTCCGTCCCGCTTTTGAAATCATAATAATCGTTCCACAAATTGGCGGCGGTATGCACCAGCAAGCCGGCAAACAGCGCCACCCCGAAGCGGAGCGGCGACCAGTCGCTGCCGCTGTAACGCGCATAAAGCCCACCGATGGCCACGGGAACCAGGCTGGCCGAATAGGCGTAGGGCCGCACGGCCTTCCACCACAGTTGCACGGCGCGCGTCAGGGAAAAGTTGGCCATGGCTCGGTATTCTCCAAATAGATTTGCACATGGCGGATGCGCCAGCCTTGATCCGTTTTGCGCCACCACAAATCGGCTTGGCCATTGCCGGCCTTTTCCTCGCTGCGGTACACCAGCCGATACTTCGCCACCACCTGCGCCAGGATCTCGCCATTCGGCTGTTGGCGCGCGGCCACGCGCGATCCGCTGAGTTCAATGCGCGCGAAGGTGCGCCGCAACTGGGCAAAAAGCTGCACGATTTCCGTGCGCCCGGTCAGCGCGATCCCATACCCCTCCCCGGCGAGTTGGGCATCAACCGCCAGCGCCTGGGACAGCCGATTGGCCGCCAACGCCAACGCCATATCGGGCTCTTCGCCCTTTTTTTGCACGAGCACCACCAGCTTGGCCGAGGCGCGGCGGACCTTGGCTTCGGCTTTGTTGTAACCGTATAGCCACAGGCCCAACACCAGCGCCAATGTCAACAGGACGACACCCCTCACCCGCAGGCGGCGAATTGCGCCGCCATGATTTTCTCGGCGGTTTCGGAAAATAGGCTGGTCATTCATCGGCGTTCAGCATACAAAATCCCTTTAAATTGGAAATGCGGAAAGAAGACCAATGAGTGATCAGCCCACGATGCAGGATTATATCCAATCCGCCCAGGAGACTCTCCTCAACCTGCTGCGCTTGTCAGATTTTGGCGATGTGCAATTGGAAACCTCCGTGGCCGATGGCCAAATCTTTTTCCAACTGGTGAGCGAAGATGCCGGGCGGCTGATCGGCCGCACCTCGCAAACGCTCGATGCCCTCCAATTTCTCCTCAACCGCCTGCTGTCGCGCCAGTACGACACCTCGCCCTACTGCGTGGTGGATGCCGGGCACTATCGCGAACGACGGCGCGAAAAACTGCTGGCGGATGCCGAAGCCGCGTTGCAGCGCGTCCGGCAAACCGGCGCGCCCTGGCGGATGCCGCCGCTCAGCTCCATGGAGCGCCGCATCATCCATCAGGCCCTCAAGGATCTGCCCGATATCCGCACCCAGTCCGAGGACATGGATGGGGAAGGGCGCAAGCGTGTCGTGATTTCTCTCGCGGAGGACTATCAGCCCGGCCAACCGGCCGCGGATGACCCCGCCGCCCGCCCGGAATAAACCAGCCCATGCGTTGGCCTCTTGTAACCTGCCCCATAACGTTGAAACTGAAAGGTCCCTCCCCATGAAACAGATCCTGCTCCCGTTTGTGCTCTTGAGCTTCATCGGCTGGTTTGGCGCCGGCTGCGGCAAAGAAGCCCCCCCGGTGGTCATTGAGCCGGTTGCCCAGGCGCCGGTGACTCAACCCGTACTCCCGGATCTCTCCGGGGTCATGGAAGATGCCGCGGCGGCCGTCGAAATGGTTGAACCCGAACTGTCCGCCGCCGAAGCCGCCGTGGTGGTGGCCAAGGTCGCCGGCAAGGATATTACGGAAGGCGACATCCAAAGGGTGTTGCTCCTGTTCAAAAAACAGATGCAAGATCGCGTGATGCCCGGCCAATGGGAGGCCGCCTTGCCGCAAATCCGCAGCCGGATTCTCGACGAACTCATCATGCAGCAAGTCATGCTGGCCGAAGTGGTCCGCCAAGGCGCATCCCTGTCGGAAACCGAGTTCCAGGAAATCAAAACGGAACTCGCCGCGGAATTGCCGCCGGGCATGAGCCTGGATGCCTATCTCGCGGAAACCGGCACCACCGAAAGCGAGTTGCGCGAGCAAATGACCATCCGCAAGATGGTCATGGCCAAGGCCAACGCCGTCGAGAAACCCACCGACGAAGAAATCCAGGCGTTCTACGACGAAAACAAGGAGGGCTTTGCCCAAGGGGAAACCGTCACGGCCTCCCATATCCTGGTCAAGGTGGAGCCCGATGAAGTCGGCGAAGCCAAGGAGGGCAAGCGCGCGCGGATCGAAGAACTACGCCAGCAACTGCTGGATGGCGCCGATTTTGCGGAAGTGGCCAAAGCCAACTCCGATTGCCCCAGCGCCAGCGCGGGCGGCGATCTCGGCGCCTTTGGCCGCGGCCAAATGGTCCCCGAATTTGAGGATGCGGCCTTCACCCAGCCGGTCGGTTCCGTCGGCGAGGTCGTCGAAACCCAATTCGGCTTCCACCTGATTAAGGTGGCCGCCCATGAGGAGGCCCAAACAATGGCCCTCGACAAGGTCAAGCCGCGCATCAGCGATAGCCTCTACGCGCAAAAACAGCAGGAGGCGGTGATGGACTATTTGGAGAGCCTGCGCGAACAGGCCGAAGTCCAGCGCTTTGACGAAGAACCCGCCGCCGACGAAGCCGCCTTTGCCTTGGATGTCGAAGAAGAAGCCGTGCCAGAAACGGCCCCGGCTGATGAGCCTGCCGAAGAGCAGCCCGCAGCGGCTGAACCGGTCGCGGCCTTGGAAGAGGCGGCACAGGCCGCTGAAGATGCCGTTGAGGCCGTGGTTGAGACTGTGGAGGACACTGCGAAAACCGCTGTGGAGGCGGTGACCGAGGCGGTTGAGGATGCCACGGAAACCGCCGTTGAGGCCGTGGTTGAAACCGGTAAAAAAGCCAAGCGGGCCGGCAAAAAAGCCGCTGCCGTGGTGGTTGAAGAAGCAGAGGAAGCCTTGGACGCTGTAAAAGAAGCCGTCGAGGCGGCCGACGCGCCGGAACCTGCGGCCGAATAGCCCGCATCACGTACACCAGCCCGGACCCCGTCCGGGCTTTTTTTATTCCCCCCTTCAGCCCCCCCCCCCTGCGGGGGAAGTTGAGGAAACCCGCCGCCTACTTGAAATCGTCGTAGAACGTGGTGCCTTCGGACAAGTGGGACGGCAAGGGCGATTCCTCGTCACAGTCCAAACAATGCAAAACGCCGTCAGGCGTTTTCTGATAACGCAACCCAGACTCGGGGCAAACGAAAATCCCGTCAGCGTCGGCATTTTTGAGCAAGTGGCCATGACGGCTCATCCAGCCCTTCTGCCGCGCCGGACTCCCCATCACCAAGGCATAGTCAGGAACATCCTTGGTGACCACGGAGCCGGCCGCCACGAAACAATAACGACCGAGAACAACCCCGCAAACGATGGTGGCATTGGCCCCGATGGTCGCGCCGCGACGCACCAGCGTCTTTTCATACAAACGGTGGCGATTGACCTGGCTCCGCGGATTCGTCACGTTGGTAAAGACGCAGGAAGGTCCGAGGAAAACGTCATCCTCGATTGTGACGCCGGCATAGAGTGACACATTATTTTGAATTTTGACGTTATGCCCGATCCGCACCCCCGATGCCACATGCACATTCTGGCCGAGATTGCACCCGCGACCAATTTGGGCATCCTTCATGACATGGCAAAAGTGCCAGATTTTGGTGCCGTCGCCCACCTGCGCCTCAGCGGACACATAAGCGGATTCATGAGCAAAAAAAGGCGGTTGGCTGGTGGCCGCTGGCTCGCGATTGGATTCTGATGGAGATTTCATATGGTGGCCTTTGGGAGCGAATGAGTCCGTTGCTGAGCCATCGGGTGCGCCGCCCGATTAGTAGGAAAGCATCTCCATCAAGCGAATCCCCGACAGCACATCCTTGCGGGTGGGAAACATATCCCAGCGCTCCGCAGCAAGGTATTGATAGAGCGTGTCGTGGCCCTTGCCATAGACGTGGTCAATGGTGAAGTCAATGTCGGGCTTGGCCAAACCGTCCACATCCCAAAATTCGATGGTATTGAGATTGGTGCCGGCCAGGCGCAAGGTGCCCCGCTGACCAATCAGCGTGAATTCCGTGCGGTAATTCTCCCGAAAAGTGCTCACCGTCGCGTTAATGGTGCCCACCGTGCCATTCTTGAAACTCATGGCCGCCGCCACCGAATCAAACACCTCCAGCCCCCGCAAACTGCCCCCAATCCCTTTGTGCGCCACCACATCCCCAAAGAAATAGTGCACCATATCCACGTAGTGGCTCGCCTGGGTGTACAGCACCCCGCCATCCAGCGCGCGGGTCCCGTGCCAGTCAATCTTGAAATAATCGTTGTTGCGGTTCCACAGCACATTGCAAATAAACAAATGCACTTGGCCCAACTGCCCGCTTTCAATCAGATTTTTCGTGAAGGCGACCAGCGGGTTGTAGCGGTTCTGGTAAATCGGCAAAAAGGTTTTGCCCGCCTTATCCACGCGGTCAAAAAGCTCGTAGGCCTCGCGCAACGTCAGCGAAATCGGCTTTTCGCAGAGAATGTAGGGCGTGTCGGTTTGCTCGGCAATGTCCGTGACGTGTTGCGGATGCAGGCCGGACGGCGTCAGAATCGCCGCGACATCCACGCCTTGAATGCGGCGGTAGTCCGTCACATAAGGCACGTCCAGGCGCGCGGCGGCTTTTTTCGCCTTGGCCTCGTCGAGGTCGCACACCATCGCGATTTCAAGTTCCGGCGCAGTGGCAATCGCCTCAATATGCCGTCCCAAAATCCGCCCACAGCCAACTAACGCAATTTTTTTCATTCCCGTGTCTTGTTCCAATCCGATTGCGCAGCATCCTACCACCCCCCCGCCCCGCGTTGCATTCAAAATGTTGGCGCGAAATCACGCCCCCCCCCCCGGCCCCGGCCTGCGGCGCCGTGCGCCTCATCTCACGCGGCGCCGCGCGCCAACAAAAGACTTGCTGCTCACCGCGCGCCTGCACCATACTGTCCGCTCATCTGAACAAGGCGTATGGTGGCGCGCCAGCCACCGGCAAGGTCAAACCATGATTCACAACAAGAAAATTTTTATCACCGGCGGCGCCGGATTTATCGGCTCCACCCTCATCGGCCGTCTGATCGAACACAATCAAATCGTGGCCTATGACAATCTGGCCCGCAATGCGCTGCAAACCAAGCCGTGGAAAGACCACAAAAACCTCAAGCTGGAAGTCGGCGATGTCCTCGACTATGACCATGTGGCCCGGGCCATGGCGGGCGCTGATATTGTCGTGCATTGCGCCGCCATTGCCGGCATTGACACCGTCGTCAAAAACCCGGTGGCCACCATGCGCGTGAACATGGTCGGCTCGGCCAACGTGCTCGAAGCCGCCTCCAAGCTGGATAGCTGCGACCGGGTCGTCTGCTTTTCCACCAGCGAAGTGTTCGGCACCAACGCCTTCCGCTCGTCGGAAATGGATAAAACCTCCATCGGCACCATCGGCGAAGGCCGCTGGACCTACGCCGTCAGCAAACTGGCCGAAGAACATCTGGCCATCGCCTATTTTCACCACCAGTGGCTGCCGGTGGCCGTCGTGCGCCCCTTCAACGTCTATGGCCCCGGCCAGGTCGGCGAAGGCGCCCTGCGCACCTTTATTCAGCGCGCGTTGAAGAATGAAACCATCACCATTAACGGCGATGGCACCCAAATCCGCGCCTGGTGCTACGTGGACGACATGGTCCGCGGCACGCTGCTCTGCATGGAGCACCCCAAGGCCATCGGCGAGTCGTTCAACATCGGCAACCAGCGCGCCGTCACCACCATCTATGGCCTGGCCAACACCGTCATCCGCGTGCTCAACTCCAAATCCAAAATCGAATTCGTCTTTAAGGACTATGCCGACGTCGAACTGCGCATTCCCAACGTCAAAAAAGCCCGCGATCTGATCGGCTTTGAAGCCGAAGTGGACCTGGACGACGGCATTCTCAAAACGGCAGAAGGATTCCAGAATTAAGGCTGAAGACACCATGACATCAGCCGGTGTGAGTTCACGCAGTATCTGCGTGGCCATCATGTGTTACAACGAAGCCGCCAGCTTGCCGGTGGTCGTTGAAGAAATTTCAGGTGAATTACAACGCTTGGGGGGCGACTATGAGATGGTCATCATCAATGATGGCAGCACCGATGGCAGCGGAGATATCGCAGATCGTCTAGCTCGCGAATCGGTGCGAATCCGGGTCATTCATCATCCCCGCAACTTGGGACTGGGCGCTGTTTATCGCAACGCCTTCTTGTGTGGGACTAAAGAGCTGACCACCGTTTTTCCGGCGGATGGCCAATTTGCTCCGGACATCATTGGCCAATTTGTGCGGCGTTTTGATGATGTGGACCTCGTGCTGGGTTACATTCCGGAATTTCGTAAGAACCGGTCCTTGGCGGCCCGTATGATGTCCGCTGCAGAACGCGGCCTTTACAAAGTCCTATTCGGACGATTTCCTGATTTTCAAGGCATCATGATGTTTCGTCGCGAATTGGTTGACACCATTGTATTGTCATCCTCGGGGCGCGGCTGGATGATTCAGATGGAATTGATCCTCCGTTTTATTAGAAAAGGGTATCGCGTGGTCAGTGAACCCACCGGCTTGCGCGCGCGAATGAGTGGCGAGTCCAAGGTAATGAATTTTTCCGCCATTATCTCCAATTTGAGACAAGTGTTGGCCTTACGTTGGAATCTCTGGCGCTTTCCAGAAAAGTAATGGTGCCATATAGTCCTTGTTCAGTTCTAGCAATCACACCCCTGTGTCATCTGATATGAACATTCCATCTAATTGTCGGATTGGGACCAATAGTCAATGGATCTGGGCCATTCTCATACTTGTCTTACTATTCCAAATCTGGTCGCGTTTTGTGCCGTCGCCCCAGCCAGTTTTAATTGCGGATGACTGGGCCAATTTGGCAAAAAGTCAGCCGCTTGCGGACTGGCGGCAATGCGTGGCGGCGGGGGTCCAAGATACTAACCGGCCGCTGAGTACAATCGCGGTTTTCCTCGGTTATCGTTTTTTGCATTCACCGGTGTATTGGACGGTGATTTCGCTGGTGGGGAATTCGCTGTTGTTGCTGTTTGCCATGAAGATGGCGCTGGAGCTGACGGGGCGGCGGTTCATCGCGGCGGCGACCGGGATGGTGTTTGCGCTGTTGCCCAATTTGACGGAGACCTATCACTGGTCCACGCAGGTGCTCAATGAAGTGCTGTGCGGGCTGGTGCCGTATGCCTTGAGCGGATGGCTGTGGGTGGCTTATCTGCGGCGGGGCGGGATTTGGCGGCTGCTGGTTGCCGTCGTGGCCTATGGGATTGGGATTTTTTCCTACGAAGTCGGGGTGCTGTTGCCCGGCGCGTATCTGCTGCTGTTGCCCTGGAAGCGCCAACCCCTCAAAAGCGTGTGGCGCTTGGCGCCTTTCGCCGCCATGTTCCTATTTTACATGGGCTGGCGCGCAACAGGCGCCTATGGTCTTTTTGAAACCTGGGTGTATCCCCCGCACATGCAGGCGAGCCTG
>CAZNGD010000098.1:0-7488 GCA_964572295.1 uncultured Verrucomicrobiota bacterium | reverse complement strand
CATCATCTACGCCCTGCTCTCCTATGTGGGGACGCTGTTCATTGCCAAATATCTGGGAGGCCAACTGTGATTCTCAACGTGCTGATTTGGGTGGCCTTGGGCATCGGGTTGGTGTTCAACACGCTGGGTGTGATCGGCATTCTGCGTTTTCCGGATGTCTATACGCGCCTGCACGCGGACACCAAGGCGACGACGTTCGGGTCCATCTTCACCGCCATTGCGGTGGTGCTTTATGCGGCGGGCCAGTACTGGCACACGCAGGACGGCCAATATGCGACGCTGGCGCTGCACACGGTGATTGCCGTGGTGGTGCTGGCCATCACCAACGCCACGGGGGCCCACGCCATCGCCCGCGCGGCCTATCGGCGCGGCCACCGGCCGGCGCAAGCGGTGGTGGATCATCTGGAGGGTCGGCCATGACCGCATTTTTGGTGTTGCAAGCCCTGGTGCTGCTGGGCCTGATCGCCACGGCCGTGCTGGTGGTGGCGTTCCGGGACCTGCTGGCGGCGGCCATTGCCGCGGCGGCCTTCAGCCTGCTGCTGGCGCTGGAGTTTTATATCCTGCAGGCACCGGATGTGGCCATCGCGGAAGCGGGCATCGGCGCGGGACTGACCACGGCCATTTTCATCATTGCCATCCGCGGCACCCAACGCCATGAGGGACCCGACCAATGAAAAGCGCCATTCTTTACGCGATCCTTTTGGTGCTGTTCGGCGGGCTGCTCTACATCGTGGCCGACCTGCCATTCGGCCAGCCGCTCCGGGCGGACATGGATGAATATTTCATCCGCAACAGCCAGCCGCAAACGGGCGCCAACAACGTGGTGACCAGCGTGGTCTTTGATTTTCGCGGCTTTGACACGCTGGGCGAAGCCACCGTCCTGTTCACGGCCGTCCTGGGCGTGGGCATGCTGTTCCGCAAACGGCACGAAGGGGAAGAATATGCAAATGACTAAAATCGTGCGGACCACCGCCGATGTGTTCCATCCCTTCTGCCTGGCATTCGGGCTGTATGTGGTGATGCACGGCCACCTGACGCCGGGTGGCGGCTTCCAAGGCGGCGCGGTGATGGCCACCGGCATGGCGCTGCTGATTGTGGCCCGCAGCTATGCCGATATTTCCGGCCGCCTGCGCAAAACCGTGCTGAAAATCTGCGAGGCCACGGGCCTGATGCTCTTTTTGCTGGCGGGCCTGAGCGGGCTGCTCAAGGGACTCCCCTTCATGGCCAACTGGCTGACGCAAGGCGGCGGATTTTTCGGCGCGCCGGTGGAGTTCGGTCCCAACGGCGGCGAGCTGAATACCGGCGGCTTGATTCCGCTGTTGAACATTGGCGTGGGGATCGAAGTGCTCGGCGGATTGAGCATCATTTTGCTCTACATGATTTCCGGCACCAAGGAGAAGAAATCATGATGGCGCGGCTGCTGTTGGCGTTGCCCTTTTTGACGGTGATCCTGCTGGTGGTGCTGGGCCTCGGCGCCATGATCTTCAAGCGGAATCTGATCAAGATTCTGCTGGGGCTGTCCATCATGGAGTCGGCGGTGAACCTGTTTCTGGTGGCCATCGGCTACCGGCAGGATGGCGTGGCACCCATCTTCACGAATGTGCCCTCGCCGCACATGGTGCTGCCGACGGTGCAGGCGCTCACGCTGACCTCCATCGTCATCGGCGTGGCGACGGCGGCCATGATGCTGTCGTTTGCGATGATTCTTTACAGGAAGTACGGCACGGTGGATGCCCGGCAAATCCGGAAACTCAAGGGCTGATGATGAGCACATTGATCATGCGACATTTGCCGGCGCTGCTGATCGCCACGCCCCTCCTGGCTGCGTTTCTGATGCCCATCGTGGGCGCGGCCGGCCGCTGGGTGCGCACGGCGTGGGTTTTTCTGGGCGCGGTGCTGACGGCCACCGTGGGCCTGCTGCTGGCGTGGCAGGTGTTCACCACCGGGCCGGTGTATTATGTTTTTGGCGCCGCCAACCCCGGCCAGGTGCTCCCCACCGATGCCGCCTTCCCCATCCGCATCATGTTTGCGGTGGATGCGCTCGGCGCGTTGATGGTGGCCACCACCGCGATCTCCGCGCTGGCCATCCTGTTGTTCTCGTTGAACGCCGAATCGCGCCACTCCGGGCTGGAAACCTTTTATGCCCTGCTCTTCCTGCTGGTGACCGGCGTGCTGGGCATGGTGGCCACGGGCGACATGTTCAACTTTTTTGTTTTTCTGGAAATCAGTTCGCTGGCTGGCGCGGCCCTGGTGGCATACCGGATTGATGAAGGGGCGGCCGTTGAGGCCGGCCTGAAATATGCGCTGTTGAGCACGGTCGGCGCGCTGGCCGTGCTGCTGGCCATCGGCATTTTGTTTGCGCAGTACAACGCGTTGAACATCGCGGCGCTGGCCTCGCGGTTGCAGTTCACCACGCTGGACCGGGTGGCGCTGGTGCTGCTGGTGGTGCCCCTGGCCATGAAGTGCGGCGCGGTGCCCATGCACTTTTGGACGCCCGACACCTATTCCGCCGCCCCCTCCTCCGTGACCGCGTTTCTGGTGGTGTCCAGCCAGGCCAGCCTCTACGGACTCTTCCGCATGCTCTACACCCTGTATGGCCGCCTGCTGAACTGGCACACCTTCGGCTGGTTCCTGATTGTGCTGGGCGTGCTCTCCGCATTCGTCGGCGTGACGATGGCGCTGACGCAAAAAGACGTCAAACGGCTGATGGCGTACCATTCGGTTTCGCAAACGGGCTACATGCTGCTGGGCGCGGGCGTGGCGCTGGCCGTGTTGAATCATGCCGACGCGCTGGCCGCCTACGGCAAAACCGCGTTGGCCGGCGCGCTCTTCCACATGTTCAACAACGCGCTCTACAAGGGCCTGCTCTTCCTGACCGCGGGCGCCGTGTTCTATCGCACCGGCACGCGCAACCTCAACCGCCTCGGCGGGCTGGGCCACACCATGCCCTGGACCATGGTGTTCTTCATGATTGGCGCGCTGGCCATCGCGGGCATCCCGCCGTTCAACGGCTTCGCCTCCAAGCTGCTAATCTACGAATCCGTTTTCCGCTTCTCCCCGTTCCTGTCGGTCCTGGCCATGATCGTGAGCGTGCTGACCCTGGCCTCGTTTGTGAAGGTGTTTCACGCCATGTTCATGGGCCCCGCCCGCGCCGAGTTCGCCGAAGCGCGCGAAGTGCCGCGCGCCATGCTCGTGGGCATGGGCATTCCCGCCGCCTTCATCCTCATCACCGGCCTGCTGCCGCAGGCCTTCGTGGAGCACGCCATCGCGCCGGCCGTTGAGGCCCTCATCGGCCGCGCGCAATACATCGCCGCCATTGTAGGAGCGCCCTGACCATGAACATCCATTGGACACTCCAAACCGGCCACGGCTCGTGGAACCCCATCCTCTGGCTGCTGGCGTTTATCGTCGCCATGGGCCTGGCCTGGCTGATTCGCGCGCGCGGCCGCCGCGACAACCGTGCGGGCGACGCCCTCAAGCCGTTCATCTCCGGCAATGAGGAGCCCGCCGACGGTGCCGGGCACATTCCCGCCTCCAATCTCTATTGGGGCTTCACCGATTCCCTCAAAGCCTATTACCAAAAAATCACCCCCCTCCATAGCGGCCGGGTCACGGATTATCTGACGTGGATGCTCGGCGTCACCGCCGTCATGATGATCGTGGTCCTGATCATTTGATTGCCGCCATGACACCCCAGCCAACCGCCGGAAATCGTCAACCATGAAACTCTCGCAAACCCTCGCCAAATCCCTCTGGGCCTACCTCTTCAATTCCGGCTCCTGCAACGGCTGTGAAATCGAAACCGTCGCCTGCACCACGCCGCGCTACGACCTCGAACGTTTCGGCATCAAGCTGGTCGGCTCGCCGCGCCACGCCGATTTGCTGCTCATCAGCGGGCCGGTCACCCGCAAAATGGCCTCGCGCCTGCGCCGGGTCTATGACCAAATGCCCGACCCCAAACTGGTGGTGTGCATCGGCGCGTGCGGCACCTCCGGCGGCGCATTCTACGATTCCTATGCGCTCATCGGCCCCGTTGACCAGATTATCCCGGTGGACACCTACGTCCCCGGCTGCCCGCCACGCCCGGAAGCCATTCTGGATGGCGTCGTCAAAGCCATTGCCCGCCTCGAAGCCCAGGAGAGTCCCGCGTCATGAACACCCCCGCCCCCACGTTTGTGCCCCAGCCCCGGCCCATTCTCCGGCTCACGCCGGCGCAAATTGCGGAAAACCTGCAAGCCGTCGCCGGCGCGGGCTTTCTCAACGCCCGCTGTACGGAATGGGCGGAAGGCACCCAAGGGCGCAAGAGCCACCAAGTCTGGCTCACCATCACGCGCGACGCCCTCCTCCCCTGCGTCCAGGGCATCATCAACATTCACTATCCCCACTTCGCCGTCATTGCCTCCGCGGATGTCGGCCCCGCCGTGGAGCTGACCTATCACTTCTATGTGTATTGGGGAATCCCCGGCGAAGAAATCCTCATCACCCTCACCATCTCGCTCGCGAAAACCGATCTGACCATCCCATCCATTTGCCACTTGATCCCCGGCGCACTCACCGCCGAGCGCGAAAAGGTGGAAATGGTCGGCATCACCATCACCCAGATTCCGGACAATCGGCGGCTGTTCCTCCCCGAAGACTTCCCCGAAGGGGTCTATCCGTGGCGCAACGACGAAACCGGCATCCCGCCCGACATGATTAAAAACCTGTGGGCCACCGGCCGCGAAAATCTCCAACTGGCCGATACGCCACCCACCCCTCCCGCCGCACCGCCCGCCCCCCCACCGGCATAACCCACCCCGCCACAGGTCAACGCATGAGAACCATCGAAGTCAAAAAACCAGCCGGCTACGCCACCGCCATCGGGCCTTCGCATCCCGCGCTCAAAGAGCCCGTGATGTTCAATCTGGATGTGGAAGGCGAACGCATCGTCAAAGCCGACTTTGCCCCCGGCATGTCCCACCGCGGCATCGAATGGATGGGCCTGCGGCGCAACTGCATCCAGGTGGTCTATCTGGCCGAGCGGATTTGCGGCCTGTGCGGCATCACGCACTCCATGGCCTTTGTGCGCGCCGTCGAACAAATCGCCAACATCCAGGTCCCCGACCGCGCCCATTATATCCGTTCCGTCTCCTGTGAAATCGAGCGCATTCACTCCCACCTGCTGTGGGCCGGCGTCGCCGCCCACGAGCTGGGCTTCGACTCCGCGTTCTATCTCGCCTTCCGCGTCCGCGAACGCGTCATGGACCTGCTCGAATACCTCACCGGCAACCGCGTCCACTACGCCATCGTGCAGATCGGCGGCGTCCGGCGCGACATCGTCCCCGACCAACACCCGCGCATTCTGGAAACCCTCCGGTTCCTGGAAGACTCCTGCACCCAGCTCGAACACGTTTTTCTCGATGACACCACCGTCCAGATGCGGTGCCGCGACTGCGGCGTGCTCACCTACGACGAAGCCCTGCGCCTCTGCCCCGTCGGCCCCACCGCCCGCGCCTCCGGCATCCGCAAGGATGTGCGCGTGGACCACCCCTACGCCGCCTATGCCGACATTCCCATCAACTACATGACCCCCGACCTGCTCACCGGCGAGGTCCACGGCGATGTCTATGACCGCATCATCGTCCGCCTGCTGGAAATCAAGCAATCCATCAACCTCGTCCGGCAACTGCTGCCGATGATCCCCGACGGCCCGCTGCTGGCCATCCCCAAACCCGCCGTGCTGCTGGCCAAACTCAAGGGCGCGGCCGGCGAAGCCGTGGGCCGCCACGAAGCCCCGCGCGGCGAAGTCATGCACTACGTCCGCCTCGCCGCAGGCCAGGACGAACCCACCGCGTGGAAAGTCAAAGCCTCCTCCTATTCCAATTATATGTCGTGGATTCCCATGATGGAAGGACAGCAAATCGCCGACATCCCCATCATCGCCGCCTCCATTGACCCCTGCATCTCCTGCACCGACCGCGTGGCCCTTTTGAAGGATGGCGACCGCCGCATCCTCGCCAAGGAAGACCTCCACCGGCTGTCGGTGGCAAAAACCCGTCAAATCCAAGCCCGCACCCAGCCCAAGCCCCAGTCATGAATATCCAGCCCATCGTCATCAGCCTTCTCGGCACCCTCCTCCTCGGCATTGGCGGCATCGTCTTTGGCCTTTGGTTGAGCGGGCTGGATCGCGTACTCGCCGCCCGGATGCAGGCCCGCATCGGCCCCCCCGTCCGCCAGCCCTTTCTGGACATGGCCAAACTGATGACCAAGCAAAACATCATCCCCGCCAACGCCATCCCCTGGCTATTCAACGGCGCCCCCCTCGTGGCCCTGGCCTCCGCCATCACCCTCCTCCTCTATATCCCGCTCGCCGCCCTCGATGTTCTCCCCGCCCTCGGCCAGCATGGCGACCTCGTCCTCATCGTCTATCTCCTCACCCTCCCCGCCCTCGCCATGGTCGCTGGCGGCCTCGCCTCCGGCTCCCCCTATGCCACCATCGGCGCCCAGCGCGAAATGGTCACCATGATCGCCTACGAACTTCCCCTCGCCACCACCGTCATCGCCTTCGCGTGGAAACTCACCCAAACCGGCGCCGCCACCCCCTTTTCCCTCGCCACCATCGCCGCCACCCCCGTCTGGGGTTTGGTCGGTCCCGTCGGCTTCATGGGCCTGCTGCTGCTCTTGGCCACCATGATCCTGGTTGTCCCCGCCGAACTCGGCCGCATCCCCTTCGACGCCCCCGAAGCCGAAACCGAAATCGCTGGCGGCCTCATCGTGGAATACTCCGGCCGCAACCTCGCCCTGTTCTATCTTTCCCTCGCCGTCAAAACCGTGGCCGTCCTCTCCCTCCTCACCGCCCTCTTTTTCCCGTGGAGCCTCACCACCCTGCTCGCGTGGACACCCTCGCCCGCCATCGCCGCCACCGTCAACGTCCTCTTTTACCTGTTCAAGATACTCCTCCTGCTCTTCTTCTCCGTCAGCCTCATCCGCATTTCCGTCGCGCGACTGCGCATCAACCAAATCGTCAACGTCTATTGGAAAGCCATCGGCGCCCTCGCCCTGCTCGGCCTGGGCCTGCTCATCGCCGATGCCTGCATCACCCGCTGCTAACCCCGGAGCCCTCATGTCCTTCCCCATGGTCAAAGAACTGCTCGGCCAGCTTTTCCGCAAGCCCAACACCAACCCCTTCCCCACCCCCCAACTCCCCGCCACCGTCACCGGCTTTTTGGAGCAGGTGGACAAAGGGCAGGCCGCCGTGAACCCCACCGTCCCCACCCCGCCCAAACTCCGCGGCAAAATGACCTATAACCGCGAAACCTGCATCGGCTGCAACCTCTGCATCAAAGTCTGCCCCGCCCACGCCATTGACCCCATCCCCGCCGTCAAAAAAATCCGCATCTTCGTGTCCCAGTGCATCCAATGCGGACAATGCTGCGAAATCTGCCCCAAACAATGCCTCGCCCAGATCGGAAGAGCGTCGTGTAGGGAAAGAGTGTACGTCCTGGTGTA
>CAZNGD010000097.1:0-7527 GCA_964572295.1 uncultured Verrucomicrobiota bacterium | reverse complement strand
CTCGACCGCCACCTCGTTGGCGGCGTTGTAGACGGCCGGGTAGGTCCCGCCCTCCCGACCGACCTGCACCGCCAGGCGGACGGCGGGGAAGGCCTCCTCGTCCAGCGGGAAGAAGTCCCAGCTGCTCGCGGTCGACCAGTCGCAGGCCGGCGCGTTGACCAACCAGGCCAACGCCTTTAGCGCGAGCCAGCCGGCCATCAGCGCCAGCGTGACCAACTGCGTGGTGTCTGCGGATGTCGGCATTCAGAAACTGGTGACGACCAACGCGCCGTTCTCGGCGCAAATCATCGAGTACACCCTGGTGGCCACCAACAGCGGCCCCAACACGGCCACCGGGGTCGTCATCACCGACGTGTTGCCGGGCGGCCTGCAGTACAACAGCCACTCCAGCAGCGCCTATAATCGCTTGACCGGCGTGTGGACCATCGGCACGTTGCCGATCAACACGGCGACCTCGCTGACCATCAACGTGACCGTGCGCGAGGGCTACGAAGGCCGGGGCATTACCAACACCGCCACGATCACCGGCCGCGAGGTCCACGACCCGAATCCCGGCAACGACACCAGCACGGTCGTCATTGTTCCCAAGGCGGGCAAGATCGGCGACTTTGTGTGGGAAGACCTGAACGCCAACGGCCAGCAGGATGAGGGCGAGCCGGGCGTGGCGGGCGTGGTGGTGCGGCTGTATGACGCCGCCTCGAACGTGATCGGCACGACCACCACCACGGTGACCGGCGCCTACCTCTTCACCGCCGTGCCGCCCGGCACCTTCACCGTCGGCTTCACGCCGCCCGAAGGCTATGCGTTCACGGCGCAGCATGTTGGCCCCGCCGTCACCGACAGCAATGCCGACCCCGCCACGGGCCGGACCGGGCCGATCACCATCGGCATCGGCGGGGAAAACCTCACGATGGATGCCGGCCTCTTCCGCCATGCGTCCGTTGGCGACCGCGTCTGGTTCGATGCCAATCTCGACGGCCTCCAAAACGAAACGGAAACCGTCGGCATAGGCAACATGACCGTGCAATTGTTGGACGGCAACTCCAACGTGGTGGCCACCACCACCACGGATGCGGCGGGCAACTATCTGTTCGATCGCGTGGTGCCGGCCGCCTACATGGTCCGCTTCGATTTGAGCCCCATCATGGCGCACAGTTGGATCACCGCCACCAAGGTGGGGGAGAACGACGAGGTGGACAGCGACGGGATTACGCTGCTGCCCACCGGCCACACCTTGACCCGGCCCATCACGCTCAGCAGCGGCGAGAGCAACCGCAATCTGGATTTGGGCATCCGGCCGCAAAAGTCCACGCGCGCCACGCTGGGCGAGGTGTGGGGCGAATGGCGCGACCACGCGGGCTGCGTGGTGTGGCGTACGGAAGCGGAGTGGGGCACCGCCGGTTTCATCCTGTACCGCGTGGACCCGACCACCGGCGTGGAAGAGCAACTGAATGCCGAAGTCGTGCCGGCCACGCTGGACGGCCTGGGCGGCATTTACGAATGGGTGGACACCGCCGCGCACGAAGGCGCGCGCGCCACCTACCGCCTCGCGGAGGTGGAGTTTGCCGGCACGGTGCAAGACCTCGGCACGCACGAGATCACGTTTGGCCCGCCACCCGCCGCCGCGCTGGCCGCGCGCGCGGAAGTGACCGCCGCCAAGGCATTGCGCCGCGCGCGCAAGCCGGCTGCGCTGCTGCCGGCCGCGGAGTCGTCCTCCATTGTGAAGGTGCAGTATCGCGCCGCCGGGCTCTACGCCGTGGAGGTGGCCGCCATCGCCGCCGCCATGGACCAGCCCACGGACACCATCGCCGCCGCCGCCGCCACCAACGGCCTGCGCCTGACCCAGCAGGGCGCGCCGGTGCCTTACATATTTGACAACGCACGCGCGCGAGTGGTCTTCCACGGCCCGGCCACCACCAACTGGTACGCGCGCGACAACGCGGTGCTGCTGACGCTGGGCGCGGGCCAGGCCATGCCGCGCCGCGCTCCCGCCGCCACCGCCGGCGACAACGTGGCCGCGCAACGCATCCGCTTCGAGCTCGACCGCTATCCCTTCGACAGCGCCTTGGAAAAACCGGCCGACTTCTACTACTGGGATTATCTCCTCGGCGGCACGGGCGTCAATTCGCTCAAGAGTTTCCCGCTGGACCTGAGCGGCTGCCGCGGCGCGGTGGAACTGACCGTCCGTCTGCAAGGCTGGTCGCGCTCCACCAACACGCCGAACCACGCCGCCGAGCTGCGCTGGAATGGGGTCGCCATCGCCGCGACCACGCTCGATGGCGCGGAAGCCAAAGAGGTGCGCGCCACCATCCCCGAAGCCGGCGTCGTGGACGGCCTCAACACGCTGAGCGTGAAAGCCGACCTCTTGCCGGGCATCACCTACAGCGCGTTTGTGCTCGATTGGATTGCCGTCGAGATGGCGCGCGCGGTGACCCCGCAGGAAGGCACCACCTACTTGCAGGCCGCCGGGCAAACCGCGCTGGCCGCCACGGCATTCCCCGCGCCGCTGGTTGTGGCATTGACCGCCGACAACCAGCCCACCTGGCTGGCGGATGACGCGGGCGAGCTGCCCGCCAAGGCGTGGGCCGTCGCCGCCGCCGATGCGCGATTCGCGCTGGCCGCCGCCGATGCCATCCCCGCGCTTTCGCCGGAGCCCATCCTGGAGGCGCCCTGGTTCCGCGCGGCCACCAACCGCGTGGACTATCTGGTGATTTCGTCGCGCGAGCTGCTCACCGCCGCGCAGGAGCTGGCCGACTATCGCGCCGGGCAGGGCTTGCGCGTGGGCCTTGCCGCATTCGAGGACTTGTGCGACTGGTTTGCCGGCGGCTTGCGCACGCCGGAAGCCATCCCCGCGCTGCTGCACCACGCGCAAGCCACCTGGGCCGAAGCGCCGTGGCTCGTGGTGCTGGCGGGCAACGGCCACTACGACTATCTCAACGCGCTGAATTATGAAGTCAACCATGTGCCACCGCTGCTGACCGCCTCCTACGAAGGCCTCTTCGCCGCCGACGGCCTGCTGGCCGATGGCACCGGCGCCGGCCAGCCCGCCGTGGCCCTGGGCCGTCTGCCCGCGCGCACCGCCGCCGAACTCGCCGCCATGATCGCCAAGATCAAGGCCTACGAGCAGGACTTCGGCAGCGCGTGGGAAAACCAACTCGTGCTGGCCGCCGACACCGCCGATGAAGCGGGCGACTTCGCCGCCGTCAACGCGCAACTGGCCGCGCTGGCGGGCGCGGAGCATCCCATCGCCACGGTGGACCTCAACACCACCGCGCTGGCCACGGCGCGCACCGCGCTGACCAACTGGTTCAAGAACGGCGCGGGCATCATCCACTACACCGGCCACGGCGGCATCAATTCGTGGAGCGGCAAGGGGCTGCTGAAGGCGGCCGATGTCAACGCCATGAACAACACCCGCCAGCCGGTGGTGGTGGCGTTGAGCTGTCTGATCGGGCGCTACGAAGCGCCGGGCGTGCAGAGCATGGGCGAGCTGCTGTTGCAGCGGCCCGCCGGCGGCGCGGTCGCCGTGTGGGGGCCCTCCGGCCTCTCGCGCAACCATCCCGCCGCCGAACTCGGCGCGGCCTTCTATGACGCCATCCTGCGGCAGGGCGCGGGCACGCTGGGCCTGGCCGTGCAGCAGGCGCGCGCCGCGCTGCCCGCCGACACCTTCACCCGCGACACCTCCGCCATCTACAATCTGCTGGGCGACCCCGCCCTGCGGCTGGCGGGCAACGCGGGCGCCGACCCCACCGCCGCCAGCTTTGCCCAGTGGCGCTGGGCGCAGTATGCGCCGGACGAGCTGAACGACTCCGCCATCAGCGGCCCCACCACGCAAAACTTCCAGCGCTACGCCATGGACGACAGCAACCCGCTGGTTGCCGAGCTGCCCGAGTTCGGCTACGCCGTGCCCGAAGAGGCGGCCGCGGGCGGCTTCATCCTGCGTTGGCAGCGGCGCATCCATCGCGCCGATCTCGACTACCAGTTCTATTTCTCCGGCGACCTGCGCGATTGGACACCCATCACCGACGGCATTGAAACCGTCGGCGTGGAACCCGATCCGGATGGCATCATGGAAACCGTGCGCACCCGCATTAACCTGCCCGCCACGGAACGGATTTTCCTCGGCGTGAAAGCCGCGCGTAAATAAAGGGCGCCATGCGTGGTTGTGTTCCAGTCGCGAGGCCCGGTTTTCCACACTGTGGAAAAAACATTTCCACACTGTGGAAAAATCGGCCCATTTCGTTCCACACAATGGAAAAACTTTTTTCGATTTTTCCACACAATGGAAAAACTTTGGGGGCATTTTTCCACAGTGTGGAAAAAAAGGCCGTTTTTGTTCCACACAATGGAAAAACTTTTTTTGATTTTTCCACACAATGGAAAAACTTTGGGGGCATTTTTCCACACTGTGGAAAACCCGTCGTGGGGCGGGGTCGGACGCGGCGGGTGGCATGAGCGCGGGGACGATGTATCGGCCCGTGGGGCGCGTGGTGGTGCGGCGGATTGGCCCGGACCGCCTGCTGGTGCCGGTGTCCGGCCTGGCGGCGCAGGGCAACGCCGTTTTCCCGATCAACGAGACGGGCGAGTTTTTGTGGTCGCGCCTCGCGCAGGGCATCACGCCCGAACAGGCGGCGGCGGAGCTGGCGGCGGAGTTCGCCGTGGAGTCGGCGGCCGCCCTGGCGGATGCCGTGGAGTTTGCCGCGCAACTGGTCGCGGCCCGGTTGCTGACGACGGAGGCGGGCGCATGAGCTGCCCGGCGGATTTCACGCAGGAATGGCTGGCCGATTTCCGGGCGCGCGCGGCGCGGTCGCGGACGCCGCTGGCGGTGCTGTTCGAGCTGACCCGGCGCTGCAACCTGCGCTGCACGCATTGCTATTTGGGCGACCAGATCGCGCAGCACCGGCGGCAGGCGGCGGAGCTGCCGACGCCCGCCATCAAGGAGGCCATCGCCGAATGGGCGGCGGCGGGGTGTCTGACCATGACGCTGACGGGCGGCGAGCCGCTGCTGCATCCGGACTTTGCGGAGATTTATCGCCACGCGCGCGAGTTGGGTTTGGTGGTGACGGTGTTCACCAACGGCACGCTCATCACGGCGGCGATCGTGCGCCTGTGCCAGGAGTATCCGCCGCGCAAGGTGGAAGTCAGTTTGTATGGCGCGACGGCGGCGACGCACGATGCGGTGACCGGCCGGCGCGGTTCGCACGCGCGGGCGTGGGCGGGCATTCATCAGTTATTGGCGGGCGGCGTGCGCCTGGAACTGAAAACCGTTTTGCTGACGAGCAACCGCCACGAGCTGGATGCGCTGGAAGCGCAGGCGCGCCAGTGCGGCGTGCCGTTCCGGCACGATGCGGCGATTTTCCCGCGGCTGGCGGATGGCTCGCCGGAGCCGCTGGCGTGGCGCGTTGCGCCCGCCGAAGCGGTGGCCGCCGATTTGGCCACGCCGGATCGCCGCGCGCGCTGGCGCGACAAAATCACCCGCACCGCCGAATTGCCGGAGTCCGACCGGCTCTATCCCTGCGCCGCCGGGCAAACCTCGTTCCACGCGGATCCCTTTGGCGGCGTCTCGCCGTGCCTGCTGGCCACCGATTTTTATTGCGCGCCCACGGGCCGCCCGTTCGCCCAGGTGTGGGCGGAGGACCTCGGCGCGATTCGCCAATGCCGCCGCACGCGGCAGGACAGCGCGCTGGTGGGCGCGGCGCGCGGCGCCTGTACCCATTGTCCGGCGGTCAACCGCCTCGAAACCGGCGCGCCGGAGGTGGAGTCGGAATACGCGCGCGTGACGACCCGTTTGCGCCACACGACGGCGCTGCAAGCTGAAATAGGAGATGCCCCATGAACCCCCGTCCGGAATTCCTGCCGCTGGCCACCGACCTGCGGGAACGCAAGCCGTATGCCAAACCCGAAATCAAACGCGTGGATTTGGCGCTGGCCGAAACCTTGTCCACCGGCTGCAAGTTTGAAAACGACAACAGTTGTGTGGGGCCGCCGATTACGGCGTGGGAAGCCGGTTCGTGAGATACGCCGGTCAATTGCAGATTGGCCCGGTGTGCTTCCACCTGGCCGCGCCTCCCGAACTGGCGGTGCGCTACTCCCGCTGGGCCTACACCGGCTTTTTCAAGCAGGGGCGGGCGGCGGATGTGCCGCCGGCGGGCGCGCTGCCGGTGGCGATTCGGCGCGGCGCGCAGCCGCTGCCGGCGCACGCCCCGTTGTATCGCGGCGGCCTGAATTGGGCGGCGTGGGGGGAGGGCGCGGACCTGATTATCTGCGCCGGTTTTGCCGGGCGCAATCACACGCGCTGGCATTGTCGCGTGGATCGCGCGTTGACCCGCGCGGCGTTGACCGTGGCGGCTGACGAGGACATGGACGAGGCGCCGCTGCGGTATCCGTTGGACCAAATTTTGACGTGGGGTTTGTTGGCGCGCACCGGCGGCGTGTTGCTGCACGCGGCGGTGGCGGTGCGCGATGGCCGCGGCCTGGTGTTGGCCGGGCGCAGCGGCGCGGGCAAGTCCACCTTGGCCAATCTCTGCCACGAGGCGGGCTGGCGGATTTTGAATGATGACCGCGTGCTGGTGTATCCGCAGGGCGGCGCGTGGCGCGTGGCGGGCACGCCGTGGCACGGCTCGGGCCGGTTCGCCGTGGCGGCGAGTGTGCCGCTGGCGGGCCTCCTGCTGCTGCATCAGGACACCACCGAACGGCTGGTGGCGTTGACGCCGAGCACGGCGCGCCTCGCGCTGCTGGATGTGGCGGCCGTGCCCTGGTTCGAGGATGACTGGGCGCAGACGGCGCTGAATGGTTTGGACCAGATGTTGGGGAGCGTCGCGGTGCGCCGCTTCCATTTCACCCGGCAGCCGACGGCGGTGGCCGCGTTGGCGGATTTTCAAACCGATGGTTTGCTGGCGGTGGGCGCATGAAGCCGTTCGCGCCAACGATGCGCCCACCGGCGGGCGGGCCGCAGCGCGTAGCGCAGCAGGCCGCGCCAGCGCGCGGCGCGGGTGGCCAGCGGGCGTTCGCGGTCGCCGTGGCGCACGGTGATGGCCCAGCCCAATACGGATTCGGCGGGCAGCCAGCGGCCGCCGGTCAGCGCGGCATCGCCCACCACGTAGATTTGTCGCGAGTGGCGGGCGTGGCGCAGCAGGCGGTGCGCGCAGAGCCGCCCGCAAAAAGTGTAGAGCACGATGCTCCCGCGCGGCGGGCGCGCCGGGGCGGGCCGACAATACAGTTGGCTGCCATCGCGGATGGTGGGTTTCATGCTGGGCCCGCGCGCGCAAAACGTCACGGGCGTTTGCTGGCGCAACAGCTCCGCGATGATGGTGGGCGAATGGAATGAGGATGACGCCATGATGGTGCATGAAAAGGTAGCGCAAGTCGGCAACAAGACAAGGCCCGTTTTCCGCCGGGCGGGATGGGCCGTGGCACTGGGTTGGCTGGTGGGCGCGCTGGCCGGGCGGGCCGCGCCGACCAGCGGCGAGGCAATCGTGGCCGCCATGACCGGCCACGCCGAAGGGCGCGTGTTCACTGCGCCCGTCC
>CAZNGD010000096.1:0-7581 GCA_964572295.1 uncultured Verrucomicrobiota bacterium | reverse complement strand
ATCACGGATACCCTGCAACGCGCGGAGTCCTTCGGCATGGCGGGGATCATCCGCGGGCATCATCCAAAGAATCGTCAGGGCCATCGCCAGCCCGGCTTCGTTCTCGTGATGCGCCAGCCAGCGCAAAGCCTCTTGCCGTTCCGCCTGCGTCGCCAGCGCGTCCACCAAATCCTTCACCCGGCTCCACTCATTTTGGGCCAGCGCATCAGCCAGCGCTTGGTGCAGCGCGGCAAAAGGCGCGGGATTGGCCGGCGTCGCGGCCGGCCAGGGCATTTCATCGGCATCGGGCAAACGCCCGCGAGGCGCTGCGGACGGCGAGACATTTACATCTTCAGCCGCCATCTCGGGAACTGGCGTAGAGGCCCCCGCTGATGCTCCGGCGCCCAGCCCGGCCGCCGGATCGGCGGCCTCTTGGCGCGCCACGGGATGGTGATTCCCCAGGCGCGCGGCGGTAAGCCAAAGGGCCCATACGGCCACCGCCAAGCCCACATACAATGGAAGCCGGCGCATCATGGCGGCGAAGGGGGAACCTCGATGGTGCGTTCAATGAACCGGCCAAACATTCCATCGCTGGCGTAGGGCCGCGCATCCACGCCCGAAGCCAGATTGCACGCCATGCGGTTGCCATTGCTGTTGCGAATGCGGTGGCGGAAGAACACCTGAACCCGCGGCAGGCCGGGCTCGCCGGGCGGCGTGGCCGCCCACTCCGCCGGCACACTCACCGCGGCCCGGAAGGTGTATTCCATCGCGTAATGGACCGTGCCATTGTGCGTGAAGTTGAACGTGGACTGGCGGGAGGAAACCCGGCTGCCATTCACTTGCAGCGGGATGGTCGAACTCGCAAAGTCCGCCACCGCCACCTGGCCTTCGATATCCATGTAGGCCAACACGGTCCACTGGCAGGTGACCGTGGTGCCGGGCACCCAGTTGTCCGGGATATTGAGGGACGTGATCACGCCACCCGAACGCTTCTTGATGTCGCTGATGGCATCAAACTCGCGTTGGGCGTTCTGCTCGCGCACCGGCGCTTGATCTTCGGTGAGACCGCCGGGGGTACCCGGCGAAGTGGACGTGGCCTGCGGCACCAGCGTCCGGCGGAACACCTTGGCCGTATCGGGATCGGGGCGGCCATCCACCCCATCCGGGATATTCGCCAGCAGGTAGCGCACGCCATCCACTTGCGCCACATTGAACCACGCAAACATATCCACCGGGTCGTTGCCGGAATCCGGCGCGGTCCAATCGCACTCAAAGAAATAGACCTGCGCCTTTTTGGCGCCGGAGCCCACATTCCACGGGCTTTCCACCCGCCCCACCAGATCCCCGTTGCGGCGCATGTTCCACACCACATTGGTGCCATCGCGGTGCATGGTTTGCAGATAGGAGCGCACGGGAACATAGGACAGAATCTGCCACCGCACGCGCACGGTGTGGCCGCGCGGGATATTGTCCGGAAACTCGATGGCCTGCACCACCTGGCCGGAACGCAAGCCCGCATCGTACAACGCGTCGCCGCTATAGGTGACCTTGACGGTTTGCGTGGCGGCGTTGCCATGCACATCGGTGGCGATCACGTCCAAAAAGTTGACGCCCTGATGCAGCGGGATATTGGCCGCCGACCACGCGGCGGGGTTCGTCGCGATCCACTCGCCCACGTCGCGGTTGTTGCGCACCAGCACCTGCGCCACGCCGTAGAAGTCCGTGGCGGTCCCCGCCAGATTCACGGCATTCGTCGTGCTGCTGGCGCCGGGCCGCGTCGTTATCTTCACCGTCGGCGGTGTCACGTCATCAAAGCGCCGCGGCTTCATGACCAGTGCGGGATCCCCCAGCAGCACACTGGACCCCACCACCCACGGCGATGCGCTCCGCGCCTGAAAATCCAAGGCCTTTTGCACAAGGTCGCCCAAAAAACTTTCATCGGCGAGCCACAGATTCGTCACCAGAACCGCCGCCGTGGCTTCCGCCATGGACAAGGTGTTTTCCGTGGCCGACGACCACACCGCCACCGGCCCGCCCGATGCGGTATCCAGAAACGCCTTGCCCAGACAACGCGTGGTGGGATACGGCTCCGCGAAGTTGTTGAGCATGCAGGTTCCCGCGATCACGAACGGGGTTTGCACACGATTGGTCAACGTCACCATGTCATTTTGGTTACTGGTGCTATGCTGGAAAAAGTACGGCGAACTCAACCCGAAGTTATTCCCATGACCAAAATACACGCCCAGGAACGGCCCCGCGTTCAGTTGCTGGATAAAATTCGCGCGCATTTCGCCGACCGGCGTAGTCTCGCCCAAATCCAGCCGGGTCTTGGTCAGACCCGGCGGCAACTTGGCCACCAGGCGGCTGCCCGCGTGGGCAAACGCGCCATTGACATCCTTGTCGGTCACCACCCACACACTTTTCTTCCACATTGAATCGGTCTCATGCTGGATGATGCGGGTGATCATGTTGCTCAACGCGGCGGGGGTTTGCGCGGGCAAACGGCCCAAGGCGACATCCGGCGCGGCATTGCCCTTCCAGTTCGCCAGCGGATTATCCAATCCCACCGTCAGGTTATTGCCGCTGGGCGTGGAATCCACCGGCACCCGCGATTTGACCGGCGGGATATGGTTGGGGCGCGCAACCGCCTGGGTGTACACATTGTGATAATCCTGATGCCCATCCCCTGCCAAACAGACATAGCCCGGTTTTTCGCTCCAATTCGCGTCGGCATACTTGAGAAACTCGCGCACGGCGGCCGGATTCCGTTGGCCATACGTGAAATCATTGAAGAGGTCCTCAATGGGCACCAGCACGGAATTCAAACCGGTTTGCTGGCGGTAGTCCACCAGCCGCTGCGCGGCATTCGTCAGCGCATACGACGTAATCACCACATACTTCGCGCCCGCCTGCGGTTGCCGCCAAGGGGTTTGGACAACGCCCGTCATGTGGGCGGGCGTCAAATCCACCGCGCTGACCAGATAGCGCCGCGCCTCGGTGGAATCCACCGCCCACGACACCCGCCAGTTGGCTCCGTCCGCCGTCACCGTCCCCTGCACCACCACCGGCGCGCGCGGCGTGGTGACATCGAACACGCGGATGTTCGCTTGCGTGAACCCGCGCACCGTCAGCACGTTTGTTCCCGCCTGCGCCGTGAACAGCAATTGATCGTTGTGCGCGCGCAACTGCCGCGCGTAGGTCACCGCCAAGGCGTCAATCATGACGGTGGTGGTGACCACTCCCCTGTCGCGGATGACATCCACGGCTACGGACAGCATGTTCGTGCCCAATCGCGCCGTCGGGCTGGACATGATGATTCGTTCGTCGCCCTTCCAAGACTGCTCCGCCACCACCACGCCGCCGGCGCGCAGACGGGTATGGTTGTCAAACTCCGCCGGACCATCGTACGCGCCGATGAGAACGGCTGACACCATGCCCGTCGTTACTCCCGCATGGGCCCCCACCAACGGAATGGTCGTCGCCCATTGCGTTGACGCGGTGGTATTGAGGTTGGTGCTCGTCAGGGATCTGCCATCCCAGACAAAGTAATCATCTTCCACCCCTCCCGGCAGTTGCGGTTGGTAATGGTTTTGCGGTTCGCTGTGCTGCGTCTCCCAGAACCAGGGATCCACAGCCACGGCGGCAGTGGATTGGTCGCGTACGGTCATCGTGGTCCCCCCACCCCACTCCAACCAATAGACATTTTCCAGACTGTAACTATCCGCAAACCGCTCACCGACAAACCGCAGCGCGGAACCATCGGTCTCCCCGACCCACGCGACATTGCTGCCATTGCAGGACAGCGCAAACCCGCCATTTTGGATGGCGGCCGCCACATCCGTTTCCGTGGAGCCCAGCAGCAGATGGGCAATGTCCGTGGCGCTCACGCGATACACCCCATCGTTGGTGACGGTCAGGCGGATCCGGTTGCCGGGCACGACCGGCAGCGCCTGCCGCTGAATGGCCGTTTTCACCCGCGTTGGCGGCGCCTCTTCCGGCGGCTCGTCCGGGCGGCGCGGGCTCACCGGCAGCGTGCGGAATTGGCCGGGCCACTCCTGCCCTTCGGGGTCCACCGTAATCAGGCGATAAGTCCGTTCATCGCCCACTTGCGCGGCGGCAGATGTGTCCGCAAAGGAATAAGCATCGCCGGGCAGCGCAAACAACCGACTGCTGACCCACGTCGTGGTGAGCCGCGTCACCGCGCCATTGGAGTCTTGCCGTTCCACATGCCAGCCGACCATGGCGGTTGGCGGAATATCGCTGTTCCACTCCACCTCCACCGCGCCGGAATCGCCAGCCAGCAACTGCACGGAAACATCATCCGGGCGCAGCGCCGCCTGGGCGCGCCCCGGCCACGCGACCGCCACGGCCAGCGCCGCCGCCAGCCCTAGCCGACGCGCCAGCCATTCCATGCTTTTCCAACTCATTAGCAACGCCATCATCTCCAACATTCCATCTTCACAACCGGTGTCAAGCGCTTGGCGGGACACCCTGCTACACTACGTCAACACCTGCTTTTTGCCACTGATTCACTCGACTTTTTCTCGCCTCGTTTTCCCGGTGGCCGCTGGGCTTTTTTTTCAAATCAGCCGGGGCGCGCCGACATTCCCGCCGGCGAGTTTTCCACAGTGTGGAAATTATTTTTCCACAGTGTGGAAAACCGTGCGCCCGCCCGGCGGAGTGAACCCGGACGGCTGCTCCAGAACCCTGGAGCAGCCCTCGTGGATTCTACTTATTCCCCACCGGCATCCGGGGCATCCGCCGCCACCAGAATAATCTGGAAGAACAGGCGTGGATCGTGACTGCTCACCACGCAGGTGGTGATGGTGTCCGTGGCCACGATATTCTGACTGATGGGCAAGAACTCGCTCTGCATGCTGCTGGCCACCGCCACCCGGTACGAACGTCCCGGCACGCTGTTCCAGCGCAGCTCCGTCCCGCCAGCCACTTGGCTGACCCGGACCACGCGCAGCACGGAGTCCGCGTTCAGCGGGTCGGTTCCAGCCAGAAATTCCTGCCAGTTGGTGAAGCCGTCGCCATCCGGATCGGCATCGCGCCCGCTGATGGCCGGATCGAGCAGCTCGGCTGCGGAGAAGTTCGCCGCTGCCCACGCCTCATAGGTGTGGCCGGGGCCATCCACGGTCAGCGTGTACGGGCCATAGGTCAGGATCGCGCCACTCTTTTCCAGTTCCACGATGCGGTAGCGATAGGTCCCGCCCGCGATGGCGGTCGGGTCCACCTGCTCGAACACGATCGGCGCCACGCCAAACAGCGGGTACTCGATCATCTCGTCGCTGATGCGCACCCATTGGCCGTTCACCTCGCGCTCCAGCCAGAAGCCGGCGGTGTCCCACGACTCGATGGTTTCCCAGCGCACGATCGTTTCGCCGTCGCGCGTGAAGGCATCCACGTTGCCGATGACCGCCAGCAGCGGACCGCCGCTATAACCGAAGTCATAGATGGTGATCCGGCTGCAGCGGGTCACATCGGCAAAGGTGCCGCTGTGCTCACGCGAGTCGTTCGTGCCATCGCCCAGGTCCACGCCGGTCGGCAGATAGCCGTCGGCCGTCAGCACGGCCTGCGTGTTATCCACCGAGATCGTGAAGCGAATGCGATCGGTGGTGCCGCTCGGATCGTTGGTGGTGCTGCCCGCGTAGCGCGCATCCAGCAACAGGTTGCCGAACAGATAGTAGCCGGTCGAATCCGTCATGGTTTCCATCTGGATGGAACTCCCATCCGGATAGTCGAGCACGAGCCGCACGCGCACGTTCGCCAGACCGGGTTCGCCTCCCTCCTGGATCCCGTTGCCGTTGATGTCGTACCACACGTAGTCGCCCACTTCCGCGATCACCAGATAGTAGCCGAAGTCGGAGATGGTGTTGATTTCACCGCCCGCGACCGTCACGGGATACGGATCGGTCTTGCTGTGGTTGTCCGCAGTCTGGTCCGGGCCGAGGCTATGCCACCAGCCCAGCAGGATGTTGGCGGTGTCCGCCACATCCACCTCATAGGCGCCATCCGGCAAGCCCTCGAAGAGGTAATCGCCATTGGCATCAGTGAAGGTCTTGCCGACCACGTTCCCGGCGGAATCGCGCAGGACCACGCCCACCCCGCCCATGCGGTAGGGCTCTGCCGGATCCAGAATGCCGTCCGCGTTGCAGTCGCGCCAGATCGTGCCGCCAATCGTGTTCGGAATGTCGGCCACGTAGCCGAAGTCCTGCTCGAGGTTGATCTCGCCCTGGGCCAGATCGTACACCGACCGGCTGTCGTAGAGGCCGTCCGGATCGCCGCTGTTGGTCAGACCCGCGCCGCCGTTGGGCAGCGTCGTGGTGTCCACGACCACTTCATAGATGCCGGCATCCAGCCCGCCGAACCAGTAGTTGCCGTTGGCATCGGTCACCGTGGTGGCCAGCAGGTTGCCGCTGTCATCGTACAGCCGCACCGTCACGCCCTCGATGCCGGACTCGCCCGGATCCTGGATGCCGTCGCCGTTGGTGTCCAGCCAGACCCGGTCGCCCAGCCCGCCAGATCAGCCGCCAGGCAAGAATGGACGGGGATGATCTCCAGCAGGTCGTCGTGGACGCCATCCAGCGTCACGGTGCTCCGGCTGTCCATACCACCATCGGGATCGCCCGTCTGGGTCAGGCCATTGAGCACATTGTCGGTGTCGTTGACCCACACCGTGTAGGTGCCCGCAGGCAGATCGGTGAACAGGTAGTTGTTGGTCACGGTGTTGTCGCCCGTGGTGATCGTGCTGGCAATCACGTTGTTGCTCACGTCCAACAGCACGATGGTCACGCCCGGAATGGCGTAGTCGCCGTCCGCCGGATTGAACACGCCGTCGGCGTTCGCGTCGAAGTAGATCAGGTCGCCGAGGTTGCTCAGCGGCGCCGGCGGCATATAGCCGAAGTCCGCGTTCACGAACACGTCGCCCGGCGCCAACACGATGGGCGTGGTGGTCTGGTGGTCACCCGCCTGGCTTGGATTCGTCGAGGCATCGGCCCCGAAGTGGTCCGGGTCGCCCGTCTGGATGTAGCCCGGCGGCAGGGTGTTGGTGTCCACCCGCACGACGTAGGCGTCAGGCGGCAGATTCGGGAAGATGTAGTAGCCGGAGGCATCAGTGGTGGCCGTCGCCACCAACGTGGTGTACGTGCCCGTGCCGTCGTCAACATACAGCTCCAGCACGACGCCCGGGATGCCGATTTCGCCCGGATCCTGCACGCCATCGGCGTTGGTATCCACCCACACGCGGTCGCCGATCGAGCCGAGAATCACGTCCACCGGATTCCAGTTGTAGCCGAAGTCCACCCGGCGCTCATGCTGGCCCGACTGCAGGGTGACCGGCGTCACGCTGTCCTGGTTGCCATCCCAATCGTAGGTGGGATTCGCCGCCAACTGCGGCGCCAGGCTGTTCGTATCCACGCGCACGGTGTAATCGCCCGGCGCCAAATCGGTGAACAGGTACAAGCCGTTGAGATCGGTGATGGTGGTGGCGATCACGACATCATTGCTGTCCAGCAGTTCCACGCGCACGTTGGGAATGCCGACTTCGCCGGCATCCTGCACGCCGTCCCAGTTCTCGTCGAGCCACACGTAATCGCC
>CAZNGD010000095.1:0-7590 GCA_964572295.1 uncultured Verrucomicrobiota bacterium | reverse complement strand
TGACTGGAGTTCAGACGTGTGCTCTTCCGATCTGGTACTTGTTGCGGCCGCGCTCGGCGGCATTCTGGCAGGCCACGCACTTTTTGGCGAAGGGCAGGGCCTTCAAGCGCGGGCGTTCGATGCCGTTGCCGCAGGCATCGCAAACACCGTAGGTGCCTTCATCCACACGGCGGACGGCGGCTTCGATTTCGTACAGCGATTCCTGGCGGCCGGAAACGAGGTTGAGGGCCAACTCGCGATCAAAGTTGTCCGTGCCCTGATCGGCCATGTGGGTGGAGTGCGCGCTGATGTCGCCGGATGATTCCTGGGGCGAACGCTTGAGGTTGTCCTTCGCCAGCGCTTCGAGGTTGCCCTGCACGCGCAACAGTTCCTTGTGAAGTTGCGCGCGAAAGTAGGTCAGCTCTTCCTTACGGAAGGGGCGGGCCTTCGTGGTTGCCTTGCGGACGGAGGGCGGCGGGGGGGGGGGCGGGGGGAGATGGCGATGGGAGGGCGGGGCTTTTTGCGCCGCAGGCTTGCCCGCCTTTTTGGCGGGGGCAGACTTTTTGGCGATTACCTTCTTGGGGGCAATCTTTTTGGCCGGGGCCGACTTCTTGGCCACGGGCTTCTTGGCCGCAGCCTTTTTGACGATCACCTTCTTGGGGGCGGGCTTTTTCGGCGCGACTTTCTTGACGACGGCCTTTTGGGCGACCGCCTTTTTGACAATCGCTTTCTTGGGGGCAGGCTTCTTGGCCGCCGGCTTCTTGGGGGCCACCTTCTTGGGGGCGGGCTTTTTGGCCGCCGCTTTTTTCACGGCAGCCTTGGGTGTCGGTTTCCGGGGCAGCGGGCGGGTGGGCCGCGCTTTAGCGGGGGACTTTTTTGCGGATTTTTTCTTGTTCGCCATGCTGCACCTCACACGTTAGCCGTTCATCTGGTTCGCCCCCGGAAATATCGCCGGGGTTTCACAAAGGTTGCGCTGTTTATCATAGCGCGCGCGGGAAAGTCAATGACCGAGGCGCGGGTCGGCGAAAACATTTGCGATGGGCCCGGCGCTCGCCTAGGATGGGCCCATGAAAAACGATTGGCGAGCAACAGGTTGGGCCGTGCTGATGATGAGCCTGGCGTTGGGTTCCGCGCAGGGGGGGGATCTGGCGGCCGAGGCGCAAATGGCGCTGGTGCGGCGCTCGCTGCCGGAGGTGCCGCTGGAACTGGAGGCGGCGATTCAGGTGGTGAATCCCAACGGCAAAACCATCAAAACCGTGCGGGCGGAAGCGCGTCTGGTTCCGCAGGGGGATGGGCGGACGGCGCTCTATACCTTATATAATGCGTTCGGCGGGGTTCTGGCGGAGATGCAGGTGGCGCTGGCTGATGGCCAGGCGGAGTTTGCCTATGCCGTGGGCGATCCGCCACAAGCGGCGGCGCTGCCGGACCTGTTCGGCCCGATTGAGGGCAGCGTCATCAGTTGGATGGAATTGAGCTTTTCGTATTTCTGGTGGCCGGCCCCCAAAATTGTTGGCAGCGAAAAAGTGGCCCGGCGGTGGGATTGCCACATCATTGAAATTCCCTGTCCGCCGGAATATGAGGCGGGGTGGTCGCATCTTCGGCTGTGGGTGGCGCCAGCCTATAACGCGGTGGTGCGCGGCGAGGCGTGGCGCGATGGCCAGGCCTGCAAACGCTTCGAGGTCAAGTCGGTCAAAAAACTGCGCCAGATTTATATGATTGGGGATCTGGAGGTGAAGGACCTGTTGAGCGGGGCGCGGGCGCGGCTGAAGGTGGGCCGGATGAAAATGGTCTCCCCGGATTATTCGCCGGCGGAGCTGGAAGAATTTAACGCGCCGATCGCGTGGTGAGGGAATGAGCGATTGGTTTGCAGCAACGCCCCCGGCCCCGCCCACCGAGGAACCCGCGCGGCAGGTCTGGACGGTGTCCGGGCTGACGCGGCGCATCAAGGGCACGCTGGAGAGCGCGTTGGGTAACGTGTGGGTTGAGGGGGAAATTTCCAATCTGCGCCGTCCCGTGTCGGGGCATGCCTATTTCACGTTGAAGGATGCCACCAGCCAACTGCGCGCGGTGATGTTTCGCAGCGCGCTGGCGGGGGTGAGCCTGCCGCTGAAGGATGGCCAGCAAGTCCGCGGCTATGGGCAAATCACGGTGTATGAGACGGCCGGGGACTATCAGATTGTCCTGCGCAAGCTGGAGGCCGCCGGTGAAGGCGAGCTGATGCGGCGGCTGGAGGCGCTGAAGAAAAAACTCGCGGCGGAAGGCTGGTTTGCCGAGGAGCGCAAGCGTCCGCTGCCCACGCTGCCGCAACACGTGGGCGTGGTCACGTCGCCCACCGGCGCGGCCATCCGCGATATTCTGCAGGTGCTGAACCGTCGTTTTGCCAACTTGCATGTGGTGGTGGCGCCGGTGCGCGTACAGGGCGCGGGGGCGGCGGAGGAAATCGCCGCAGCGATTGATTTGCTGAACGCGCGCGGCGGCTTGGATGTGCTGATTGTCGGACGCGGGGGCGGCAGTCTGGAGGATTTGTGGTGCTTCAACGAGGAAATCGTTGTGCGGGCCATTGCCCGTTCCAAGATTCCGGTGATTTCGGCCGTCGGCCACGAGATTGATTGGACGCTGAGCGATCTGGCGGCGGATGTCCGCGCGCCCACGCCGAGCGCCGCCGCCGAAATGGTGGTGAAGAGCAAGGCGGAGTTGGAGCGGCGCGTGGCGGATGCCGGGCGGCGACTCGGCCTCGGCGCGCAGGCCACGGCGCTGGCGTGGCGTAACCGCCTTGACCGCGCGGCGCGCACCCCCCTCTTGCGCGACCCGCTGCAGGAGGTGCGGCAACGGCAGCAGACGGTGGATTTTCTGGGCGTGCGACTGCACAATGCGCTGGCGGGTTTGCCGCAGCAGGTGCGTCAGCGGGCGGAGGCCCGCGCGCACCGCATGGAGCTGGCGTTGCGCGCGGCGCTGCAAGCATGGCGGCAGCGACTGGACCGCGCGGCCTATACGCCAGCGTTGCGCGATCCGCGGCCCGTGGTGCGGCAGGGGCGGCAGACGCTGGCCTGCTGGGGGGTCCGGCTGCGGGGCGCGTTGGCGGGGGTGCCGCAGGGGTTGCGTCAGCGGGCGGAAACCAGCGCGCACCGGCTGGAACTGACCATGCGCTTGCGCCTCGATGAGAGCCGCCGCGCCCTGCAGCACGCCCAGGCGCAGTTGCGCCTGCTGAATCCCAGGGAGGTGCTGTCCCGAGGCTATAGCCTGACGCGCCTGCCGGATGGCCGCCTGTTGCGCGCGGCCAGCGAGGCCCACCCGGGCATGATGTTGAAAACAGAGCTGGCGACCGGCGCGGTGCTGTCCACCGTCACGGCCGCCGAAGGAGATTCCCATGACGGAAAAAACAACCAAAACGCAGAGCTTCGAGGAAGCGCTGACGCGCCTGGAAAAAATCGCGGTGGAGATGGAAAGCGGAACCCTCGGTCTGGAAAAGATGGTGGCGGCCTTCGAGGAGGGCCAGAAACTGGTCAAACTCTGCTCTTCTAAACTCAACGAGGTCGAACGCAAGATCGAGCTGCTGGTCAAAAAGGCGGACGGCACGGTGGCGGCGGAGCCGTTCCCGGAGAGCAACGCCTAAACGCTTTCCTGTGGCGGCTGTTTTGAGATTGAAGTCAACGGCAGGGGCAGGTATCCTGCCCATGCGTTTTGTATTTTTGTGGAGCAAAGGAAAACCATGGCTGAAGAACTGCAACATCTGATCGAACGTATCCGCAAGGAAGGGGTGGAGTCCGGAGCCCAGGCCGCCGACGCGCTGGTGGCGGAAGCCAAACAGAAGGCGGCGACCATTGTGGCGGAGGCCCAAAAGCAGGCCAAGGACCTGGTGGCGAAGGCGGAGCAGGATGCGGCGGCGTTTGCCGAACGCGGACGGGCGACGTTGCAACAGGCCGCGCGCGATTTGCTGATCAGCATCGGCGGCGCGGTTGGCGATGTGGTGGGCGGCATTGTGGATGCCAAGGTCGGCGCGGCGCTCACGCCGGAACTGATGGGGCAAATGCTGCTGAAGCTGGCGACGGCCTACGCGCAGGGCGGCGGCGCGGGTGGCATTGTGGCGATGCTGGGTGAGGCCGATGCCGCTGCGGTGCGGGCCTACTTTGCCAAGGAATATCAGGACCAGTTGGCGAACGGCATTCAGATCGAAAGCAGCAAGGAAATCTTCAAGGGCTTCCGGGTGGGGGCCAAGGGCGGGCAGGTCTTCCACGATTTTACGAAGGAGGCCATCGCGGATTCGTTGGCCAACTTCCTGCGGCCGGAGCTGGGGCAAATCGTCAAGAAGGCGGCCAGCTAGGGCGCAGCCATGGGGATGTACCACTATCTGGTGGCCTCGCTGCCCACGCTGACTCTCGGCGCGCCGCCGCCCTTTTCACCGGCGGACTTCCGCTTCAAGTGCCAAGGCGTGTTGAGCGCGTCCGACTTGGCGGAGTTGGATGGTCTGCTGGCGGGCCAGGCGGCGCAGGGGCGCACGGCGTTCGCGCGCGCGTGGGCCGGCGGGGATGCGCAAATCCGTAATACCGCCGCCAAAATGCGCGGCGGCAAACTCGGGGTGGAGGCCAAGGCCTTTCTGAAAAGCCATCCGGGCTATGCGGTGTGGCTGGATAAGGAAGTGGCCGATGCCCTCGCCAAACCCAGCCCGCTCGCGCGCGAGATGGGTTTGGATGGCGCGCGCTGGAAGCTGGCCGATGAGTTGGCTGGCGGCGACGCCTTTGGCCTGTCCGCCATTCTGGCGTTCGGGGTCAAAATCCTGTTGGCGGCACGGTGGGCGGCCATGACGGATGAAGCCGGCCGGGAACGGCTGGAGCAACTGGTTTCCGACTTGGAGGAGCACGCGACCCAAAGCGGCGCGGCAAGTTTCAAATAGCGAAGGCGGTCGAAGATGAGCGAAAATGTGGGCAAAATTGTAGGGATCAACGGCAACCTGATCACGGTGCAGTTTGACCAGCCGGTGACGCAAAGCGAAGTGGGCTATGCGCGCATGGGCGACATCCGGTTGAAGTCCGAGGTCATCCGCATTCGCGGGGCCAACGCGGAGCTGCAAGTGTTTGAGGACACCTCCGGCCTGAAGGTGGGGGACCCCGTGGAGTTTAGCGGCAACCTGCTGGCCGTGGAACTGGGGCCCGGCCTGCTGGCGCAGGTATATGACGGCTTGCAAAATCCGCTGCCGAAGTTGGCCGAACAATGCGGATTCTTTTTGCAGCGCGGCACCTACCTGAAGGCGTTGGACCGCGAAACCAAGTGGGAGTACACCCCGCAGGCGCGCCGGGGCGATGAAGTGCAGGCGGGCGACACCCTCGGCACGGTGCCGGAAGGCATCTTCCAACACCGCATCATGGTGCCTTTCCGGTTGGCCGGCAAATGGAAGGTGGTGGACACCACGCCGGCGGGGTCGTACACCGTCACCCACGTGGTGGCCAAACTGAAGGGGGAGCGCGGCGAGGAAGTGGCCGTGAGCATGATGCAGGAATGGCCCGTCAAGGTGCCCATCCGGGCCTATGCCGAACGCCGCCGCCCGGTCGAGCCGCTGGTGACCAAGGTGCGCGTGATTGACACCTTTTTCCCGGTGGCGCGCGGCGGGGTGTATTGCATTCCGGGGCCATTCGGCGCGGGCAAAACCGTGCTGCAGCAAATCACCAGCCGCCACGCGGATGTGGATATTGTGATTGTGGCGGCTTGCGGCGAGCGCGCGGGCGAAGTGGTGGAAACCCTGCGCGAGTTCCCCGAGCTGACCGACCCGCGCACGGGGCGCAGCCTGATGGAGCGCACGCTGATCATTTGCAACACGTCCTCCATGCCCGTGGCCGCGCGCGAAGCATCGGTGTACACCGCCGTGACGATTGCCGAATACTACCGGCAGATGGGGCTGAACGTCCTGCTGCTGGCGGACTCCACCAGCCGCTGGGCGCAGGCGCTGCGCGAAATGAGCGGCCGCCTCGAAGAAATGCCCGGCGAAGAAGCCTTCCCCGCCTACCTGGAATCGGTGATTGCCGCCTTCTACGAACGCGGCGGCGTCGTCCAGCTGCGCGATGGCCAGACCGGCTCGGTCACCATCGGCGGGACGGTCTCCCCGGCGGGCGGCAACTTCGATGAGCCCGTCACACAGGCCACGCTGAAGGTGGTGGGCGCGTTTCACGGCCTGAACCGCGAGCGTTCCGATGCGCGCCGCTATCCGGCCATCCATCCGCTGGACAGTTGGAGCAAGTATCCCGGCGTGGTGGATGTTCAGCAGGTGGCGCAGGCGCGCCAGTTGTTGCGGCAGGGCAACGAAGTCAACCAGATGATGAAGGTCGTCGGCGAAGAGGGCACCAGCATCGAGGATTTCGTGGTGTATCTCAAGAGCGAGTTCCTCGACGCGGCCTACCTGCAGCAAAACAGCTTCCACGACGTGGATGCCGCCACGGATGCCGGGCGGCAGCAGTATGTGTTCGCCAAAATCCATGCCATTTTGGGCGCCAAGGTGTTCTTCCCCGACAAGGATGCCGCGCGCCGGTGGTTCCTGCAATTGACATCAGTGACCAAGGACTGGAACCTGGTGACCATGGAATCGGCGGAGTTCAAACAGTTGGAACAGCGAATGGACGCGATGTTGGCGGAGGTGGCGGACAATGCATAAGATTTATCATCGCATCGAACAAATTGCGGGCAACGTCATCACCGTGAGCGCCGATGGCGTGGCCAACGGCGAGCTGGCCCAAGTGGTCGGCACGCTGGGGACCTCGCTGGCGCAGGTCATCCGGTTGGATCACGACAAGGTGTACTTGCAGGTGTTCGCGGGCAGCCGCGGCATTGCCACCGATGGCCAAGTGCGCTTTTTGGGGCACAAGATGGATGTGTCGTTCACGGATGCCTTGCTGGGGCGCGTCTTCAACGGCTCCGGCCAGCCGCGCGACAACGGCCCGGAACTCGACGAAAACCGCATCGCCATCGGCGGCCCGTCGGTGAATCCCGCCAAGCGCATCCTTCCGCGCAAAATGGTGCGCACCGGCATCCCGATGATTGACGTCTTCAACTCGCTGGTGGAATCGCAGAAGCTGCCGATTTTTGCGGCGGCGGGTGAGCCCTACAACGAACTGCTGGCGCGCATCGCCCTGCAGGCCGAGGTGGACATCATCATCCTCGGCGGCATGGGACTGAAGCATGACGACTACCTCCAATTCCGCGACACGTTGGAAGCCCACGGCGCGCTTTCGCGTTCGATCCTCTTCATTCACACCGCAGCCGACCCGACGGTGGAATGTCAGATGGTGCCGGATATTTCCCTGGCGGTGGCCGAGCAGTTCGCGCTGCAAAACAAGCGCGTGCTGGTGCTGCTGACCGACATGACCAGCTTCGCCGATGCCCTGAAGGAAATCGCCATCACCATGGAACAGATTCCCTCCAACCGCGGCTATCCCGGCGACCTCTATTCGCAGTTGGCCTCGCGCTACGAAAAGGCCGTGGACTTCGAGGGCGCGGGTTCCATCACCATTTTGGCCGTCACCACGATGCCCGGCGACGACGTGACCCACCCGGTGCCCGACAACACCGGCTACATCACCGAGGGCCAGTTCTACCTGCGCAACGGGCGCATCGAGCCGTTCGGCT
>CAZNGD010000094.1:0-7704 GCA_964572295.1 uncultured Verrucomicrobiota bacterium | reverse complement strand
TCAACGAGCCCGGCTACAGAACAGCCGGAGCAGCCAACAGCGCGGCAAGCCGCGCGGCAAGCCGCGCGGCAAGCCGCGTGGACGGCGGCGGTTGTTTGGAAGATTAGCGGTAGGTGGGGAGGTTGGCGGGGGGGAGGTCGCGCAGGTGCGGCAGTTTGGCGTCATTGGCGGAAATCACCGGCGCGGTGACGGGGCCCCACGGGATGGCCAGGGCGGGGTCATTCCAGAAAAGGCCGTATTCATCGCCGGGGGTGTAGAAGTCGGTGCACTTGTAATGGAAGTCGGCGGTGTCGGTGAGTACGCGGAAGCCGTGGGCAAAGCCGGCGGGGATAAACAGTTGTTTGCGGTTTTCCGCGGACAATTCGACGGCGACCTGCTGCCCGAAGGTGGGGGAGCCTTGGCGGATATCCACGGCGACGTCCAGCACGGCGCCGCTCAAGACGCTGACGAGTTTGGCTTGCGGATGCTGGAGCTGATAGTGCAGGCCCCGGATGGTTTCGCGGCGCGAGCGCGAGAGGTTGTCCTGGACGAAGGTACACGTGAGGCCGGCGGCGGCATATTCGCGGGCGTGATAGGTTTGCAGAAAAAATCCGCGCGAGTCGCCATGCAACTGCGGCGTGAAAATCAAAACGCCCGGGAGGGCGGTCGTGGTGCATTGCAAGGTCATCGGTTCACCCATACCGGCCATCGGCCAGTTCCAACAAATAGCGGCCATAGGAATTTTTGGCCATGACTTGACCTTGGGCGCGCAACTGGTCCTTGGAAATCCAGCCGGCCCGATAGGCGATTTCTTCCAGGCAGGCAATCTTCAACCCCTGCCGTTCCTCGATGGTTTGCACGAAGTTGGAGGCTTGCAGCAGGGATTCATGCGTGCCGGTATCCAGCCAGGCGAAGCCGCGTCCGAGCAGCTCCACGTGGAGTTGTCCCTTTTCCAGATACTTCCGGTTCAGGTCGGTGATTTCCAACTCGCCACGGGCGGATGGTTGGAGCGTGGCGGCCACATCGCACACCGTGCCATCATAAAAATAAAGGCCCGGCACGGCGTAGTGGGACCTGGGCCGGGCGGGTTTTTCCTCGATGCCGAGCACCTTGCCGTGGGCATCAAACTCCACGACGCCGTAGCGTTCGGGATCGTTGACGAGATAGCCGAAAATCAGGCCGCCGGATTGCCGCGCGCCCGCGCGGCGCAACATGCCGGAGAGGCCGGTGCCGTAGAAAATGTTATCGCCGAGGATCAGCGCCACCGGCTCGCCGGCCACGAAATCGCGGCCGATCAAAAAGGCCTGGGCGAGGCCGTCGGGCTTGGGTTGTGCGGCGTAGGACAGTTGGAGGCCCAGCGCGGAGCCGTCGCCCAGCAGTTCCTGAAAGCGCGGCAAATCTTCCGGCGTGCTGATGATTAGGATCTCGCGAATGCCGGCCAGCATCAGGACGGACAGCGGATAATACACCATGGGTTTGTCATAGATGGGCAGGAGCTGTTTGCTCACGACCCGCGTAATGGGATAGAGCCGTGTGCCCGATCCGCCTGCCAAAACAATGCCCTTCATGCGTTGCGTCCTTTCCGTGACCACCAGCCGCCAGCATGGCCCAATGCGGGATGGGCTTCAAGTCGTTTTGCGCCGGTGGGCGCCCCGCCGGGAGCGCGCGGCGGCGTCAGCGGGAAAAGTTCGGCAGGCGGGTGATGACCCAGCCGTAGAGGGTGTGGGTGGCGTGGCCCAGCCGCACCAGATTGTCCGCCACGTTGGCCGCCGCGCCGCCATACGTCCACGAGCTGGCCGCGACCAGCGCCGCGCCAATGGTGGTCAGGTTGATGACGTAAATCAGCGCGTAGGAAAACAGTCGGCCATGCTCCCGGACATCCGGTTGGCTGAAGCCCAGAAAACGCAGCGTGAAGGTGATGTGAAACGACCACGTGAGGCCGATCCAAAACAGAAAAATGGGGGCATAGGGCTGCGTCGCGGGAAACCGCCAGACCGTCACCAGCCACAGCAGCGCCACCAGAAAGGTGTACAGCGGGAAAAAATACGGCGCGAGCGTCACCCACACGTTGGTTTTGCTGACCTGCACACTGCCGCCGTTTTGCCCCACCCGCAGGCGGGATGCTTTGCCGCCGAAGAGCATGGTCCATAAGGCGTGGGTCAGTTCATGGCCGAGAATATAGGTGCGGGTCAACGGCGGCAGAAAGAGCCAGATGATGGCCCACATGGCGATGCCCGCCACGCAGGATGCCGCCGGCAGCAGCGGCAGCCGGGTGGGGGATTGCGCCAGAATGAACACCAGCCGGCCAAATGTCATGGTCAGGGCCACGGCCAGCGGCAACAGCAGGAGGCCCGTCAACCATTTGGCGAGCCGCCGTCTCATGGCGCGGCCATTCCCGGAACGGCGGGTGTGGCCCGACCACGACACAGCCACCAGCGGTCGCGTTTAGTGGAGAATGGATTCCAACTGGGCATCGGGCATGACGCCAAGCGTCAGCGCCTGCTGGTAATACTTGCGGGCCTGTTTGATATCCTTGGGGTCCACCAAGGCATAAAGCTGCGCCAAGTTGTAGAGGCATTCCGGCAGATGTTTATCCAGCCGGATGGCCGCCAAGAGGCTTTCGCGCGCTTCCTCATAAAAACCGGCGCCCATCATGGCGGCGCCCAGCGTGGCGTTGATTTCGGCATTGCGCGGATTGTTCCGGGCCAAATCCACCAGCAGGAAGGCGGCATCGGCATAGCGTTGCAGGCGGATCAGGGTAATGCCCTCGATCAACACCAGATTCATATCGGCCGGCTCATGCTGCCGCGCCGTCAGCACCGTGGCAAGGGCCACATCGTTGTGCCCTTCCTGCAACAACTGGCGCACGAAGTCGGCGGCCGTCATGCCGGCCGGAACCTCGCGGGGCTCGGCGGTACTGGTCACCACCAATGGCGGGGCCAGCGATGCCACGGCCGCCGTTTGTTGCTCCGCGACCGGCGGCATGGGCACATCATCGGCCACGGGTTGCCGCGTCGGTTTCGCCGCTGCGGTTGGCTGAGTTTTCTCCGCCGCCGCATCCTTTTGCGCGCGCGCGGCCGCAGCGCTCTTCGCCGCTTTTTCCGCGGCCTTGTTCGCCGCCTGCAGCGCCGCCGCGTTCTGCTGGAGTTGCAGTTCGGCTTGATCGGCGCGGATTTCGGCATCATCAAGCTCGCCATTGAGCGCGTTGATTTCCTCATCCAACCGCCGGTTCTGGGCTTGGAGTTCGTTGACCTTGGCTTCCAGATCGTTCAAGGCGCGATCCAGTTGCTTCTTGGATTTGAGCTCCTGGCGCAGGTCCTTGAGCTGCTGGTCCTTTTTGTCGGCCTCGGCTTGCAGGGTGGCCAGCGCGGATTGGCTGGCATTCTTTTCGCTCTGCATCTGCTGATTGGCATTGGCCAATTCCTGACGGCACTGTTTGTACTGAACCGCCAAGGCGTCATGCTCCGCTTGCTGGGCCGCGCACGCGCGCAGTTCTTCCTCCAGGCTGGCAATGCGGCTCTTGAGGTAGTTGATTTCCACCGCGCGATCCGCCATGGGCGCGGGTTCTTCCGCCGCCGCCGCCGCCGGCGCCTCGGCGGGGAGGGGCGCCAGTTCCGGCCACACCTCCTGCGGCTGCCCGCCCGCCTGCTGGCGCTGGATGTCGGCAATCTGATTATCGCAATAGGTCTTGCGATACTGGATCACGCGCGGCTCCCACCCCGGAAACTCCCGGGCCAGGCGCAAGTAATAATCCCGCGCGGCCTGATACTGGCGCCGCGCCTCATCCAGGCGGCCGGCATCCAGGCTCTGATCGGCCTGAACCAACTGGATATAGGCCTCGGTCTGGAGTTGGCCGGGATCGGAGAGCTGGGCCGACGCCGGACTGGTCAGCAACCAGCCGGCGCACACCAGCAACAGCAGGAGGCGATTCATGGGCGAAGCGCTTTCGGGTTGGGTCGTTATTTCAACGCGGCGGAAATGACGTGTTCGCCGTCGGCGATTTTTTTCACGAGGTCCGCGCTGGGCTTCTGGTCGAGCTTGAGCGTGCCGCATGCGGCCAGCCCGCCCTCGAAGATCAGGTTTTCCATTTCCTCCACATTGATTTGGGCGCCGCGCAGGCAATCCAGCACGTGGGCCATCACGCCCACCTTGTTGAAGTGCCGCACCACAAGGTTGATTACCGCAGACGTCTTCTTGCGGATGTTCACCACGTTGGGCGGGTTGCCGGTTTCCTGGAACACCTTGACAATGCGCACCGCTTCCTCGGCGATGGCCTCGGATGCCTGATCCGTGGATGCGCCGATGTGCGGGGTGCAGGCCGCCATGGCCGCCGCCACCGCCGTATCCGCAAACGGGTCATCCCCGCCGGCGGGTTCGGCATCAAACACATCGCTCGCCACGCGGATTTTCTTGGCGGCCAGCGCATCCTTCAGCGCCGCCCAATCCACAATTTCGCCGCGCGCCGTATTCACGATGATCGCGCCCGGCTTGAGCAGCGCCAGAAACTCGGCATTGACCAGCTTTTTGGTTTCGGGCTTGACCGCCAGATGCAGGCTGATGGCATCGGCCGCCTTGGCCACATCGGCCGGCGTGGCGCAGAAGCCCACGCCCAACTCCTTGGCCTTTTCCGGGGTGAGCGAGCGCGACCACGCCACCACATTCATTTCCAGGGCCAGCGCGCGCCGCACAACCGCCTTGCCGATGGACCCCACGCCGAGGATCCCCAGCGTGCGGCCCTTGAGCCCCGCCGCCTTGCCATACTCTTTTTTGCGCCACTTGCCGCCGCGCAGGTCGGCGGTGGCATCAGCAATCCGCCGGTCGGCGGCAATCAGCAAACCAATCGCCAATTCCGCCACCGCTTCCGTATTCCGGCCCGGACAGTTCGTCACGTGAATGCCGTACTCCGACGCCTTCGCCAGATCAATCGTGTTCACGCCCGCGCCCGCGCGGATGATCAGCGACAATTCCTTGCCGGCCTCGATGGTGGCCGCAATGACCTTGGTTGAACGCACAATCAGCACTTCGGCATCGCCGATCGCGCCCGGCAGATCCTCGGCCTTGAGGTCGGGATTGGAAATGACGGTGTGACCCAGTTTTTCCAGCGCGGAAATCGCGTTCTTGGACATCTTGTCAGCAATCAGGATTTTCATGTTTGGCTCCTTTACTTGGTTACTACGGGTTGAGTTAAGCGGATTCTACCCATGGACAGCCCGCGCGGTGAACCCCTAAAACATCCTTGGGTTAAAACGATTTCTTACGCGGCGGCTGGACTTGGGCCGCCACCTTCAGGCGCAGCGCATTCAGCCGGATGAAGCCGGTGGCATCGTCCTGGTTGTAGGCCTTGGTCGGATCGGCATCCATGGTCGCCATCTGCGGGTTGTACAGCGAGACCGGGCTCTTGCGGCCCGCCACATACAGATTGCCCTTGTAGAGCCGCACCCGCACCGTGCCCGTCACATTGCGCTGTGTTTCCTCCACCAGCGCCTGCAACGCCACGCGCTCCGGCGCGAACCAGAAACCGTTATAGACCATCGTGGCATAGCGTGGAATCAACCCATCGCGCAGGTGCATCGTCTCGCGGTCCATGGTCAGCGACTCCATCTGCCGGTGGGCAAACTGCAGCAACGTGCCGCCGGGCGTTTCATACACGCCGCGGCTCTTCATGCCCACGAACCGGTTCTCGACCATATCCACCCGGCCCACGCCGTGGCGCCCCGCCAGTTTATTCAAGGCCCGCATGACCCCCAGCGGCGATAACGCCTTGCCGTTCACCGCCACGCAGTCGCCCCGCTGGAACTCCAGCTCCACCACCGCCGCGCGGTCCGGCGCATCCTCCGGCGCCACCGACAATTTGAACATCCCGCGGTTATTCGGCGCAAACGCATCAAACCACGGATCCTCCAAAATCCCCGCCTCGTATGAAATGTGCAGCAAATTGCGATCCATGGAATACGGTTTTTTGGCCGATGCCTCCACATTGATGCCGTGCTTCGCGCAATAGGCGATCATTTCGCTACGTCCCGGAAACTGCTCGCGATATGCCGCATTACGCCACGGCGCAATCACCTGCAAATCCGGCGCCAGCGCCGCCACCGTCAATTCAAAACGCACCTGATCATTCCCCTTGCCGGTCGCGCCGTGGGCGATGGCCGTGGCCCCCTCCTGCCGCGCAATCTCCACCATCCGCTTGGCAATCAGCGGCCGCGCGATGGATGTCCCGAGCAGGTATTGCCCCTCATAGATTGCGTTCGCCCGCATCATCGGGAAAATAAAATCGCGCGCGAACTCCTCCTGCAAATCATCCACAAAGACTTTGCCGGCCCCGGTCGCCAGCGCCTTCTGGCGCAGGCCCTTCAGCTCCTCCTCCTGCCCCACATCCGCCGCAAACGCGATGATCTGCGCCTGATAATTTTCTTTCAGCCACTGTAAAATGACCGACGTATCCAAGCCGCCCGAGTACGCCAATACAATTTTCATATTCCTTTTCCTTCCTGCCGAACCCGCAAATGTGAAACGGAATACTAGGCGCTTCCCGCCAGAAATCAAGACCCACCCGAAGCCCCCCCCATTTTTGACCTTGCCACCCGCCGTCCCGCAGGTTTTTCCACGGTGTGGAAAATCCCGCCCAGGCAGAATGAACTTTTTCCACAGCATGGAAACCCGGACGGATTTTGACTCTTCGCCGAGTGTCGTGGTGGTTTGGGGGGCGGCACGGCCATACGGGGCCGCACCGCACGGATAAAAGCACAAAAATCACTCACCTAAAAACCGTCCACAGTTTATAAACTCTGGACAGTATGGTTCTAATGGGAAAAAAAAGAGGTTGGGTTGGCGACGGCTGGTTGCTCATCCCAAGCGGGACTATTCAGCCACTGCAAACAGCAAAGAGTCGTAAAAACACAAAAAATGCCGCCCCTTAAAACCATCCAGAGTTTATAAACTCTGGATGGAGGTCCCAAAATCGCCTGGTAAAAAATCGGGCAAAAACTCGATAATACCCTTGTCAACACTGGGTGAAATTGAATCCAAGAAACCATCCAGAGTTTATAAACTCTGGATGGACCCTCCGAAAGCAGAAAAAGGATTTGAGCCCAAATGGGGGGGGGCGGGGGGGGGGTGAAGACGAGGGCAAAATGAGGCGCGTTTTCCGTCACCGGCGGTTGGTCGGTTCCGTGCCGTCGTACGCTTGACCCACCGGGGCGGTCTTGGCTCTCTGGATTTCTCCCGCTTGACGAAAAGAACGGGCGTGTTCCAGCAAATGACTCCGCGACTCGTATGTCAGGACCTGCGTCTTGCGGAACTCCTGTAGCCGATTCAAAAACCCCGGCTCGCCGTGTTCAATCGCCGCAATACATTCATCCAAAAGGTGGCGCGTTGCCGCCGCGTAGTACGATTGATCATCGAGCTGGGTAATGGCGACGGCCAAGAGGCTGGTCACCGGCGCGCTGGTCAACATAACGAGCAAACCCATGGTGAGGCGCGTTCGTTTTGACCCGCGATTCTCCGCGACGATCCAGAGCATGAAAAGGATGACGAAAGCAATGAAGGTGCCCACCATCAGGATATAGCCCAGTGCGCTCATTGTTTTTTCTCCATGCTCAAACCCTATGGCGGAAACGAGCCCCGCTCAACCACCAAAACATTGTTTAGTCGCCGTTGATTTGGTGCAGCCGGCGAGGCTAGAGAATTTTCATCAATGATGTAGCCGTTTTGTCTACTGCATTG
>CAZNGD010000093.1:0-7735 GCA_964572295.1 uncultured Verrucomicrobiota bacterium | reverse complement strand
CGATCTGGGGCGGGGGTGTCAGGGGAAGCCGCGGATGCCGGGGACGACTGGGGTTGGGTGTTCTCACGACCCGCTTGACGGGCCGCCTCTTGTTCAGCGCGGAGTTGTTCTCGTTCGAGTTTGGCGGTGCGCGAGCCGGGTGTCTCGACCCCTTCGTCGCCGAGCGGCCATTGGTCGCCCCAGCGATGCTCTTCGCCCCAGTAGCCGCCGGACGGGTTGTCCTTGGCCTGATACGCAAACTCCCACGGCAATTCGCTGGCGAGGGAAAACGACTTTTGCAGCGCCAAGTCGCGTCCGGCGCGTTCGATGGTCTTCAAAATGGCATTGTTTTTGGCGCGGTCGTATTCGGCGCGCCCGATCACCAGGATTTGGTCGTGGAGCAACTCGCTGGCCGCCACCAGGTCGTGATATTCCACCGCCCACCAGTTGTCGTTCATGGTGCCCCACGGCATCTGTTTGATGTAGCCGCTGAATTTGTCGTGGAAGGTAATGGCCGCCAAGGTGCGCATATCCTTGACGATGGTGAACACCTGATAGGCCTTGGCGATGGATTGGCTCACGAGCATCACCTCGGTTTTGCCGGTATCCGGCCCCATGACCCCCTTGATCATGACGGTTTGCAGGTGGTTTCTGAGGTTGGGGGGGGCCAAGTCTTTGGGTCGCGGGAACACAATGGCATAATGGACCGGCGACTCCACGATGCGTTCGGCCAATGGCAGGATGCCGCCATTGAGCAAACCAAAAAGGAACGTCATTTGCTCTTCCGCCTTGTCCTGCTCGCAAAAGACGATGATGTCGCGGCCCAGCAGATTCATCAGCGCGTTGCCGGAATGCCACAGATCGGCATCCAGTTCCTCTTTGAAAAAGCCGGTGGAGTGGAAGCCCAGGCGGCGGGTTTTGGGTTCGGGGAAACCGCCGATGGCGTAAATGGCGGTGTCCGTGACGTTGCTGGCGCCATCCAACTGGTAGGTGACCACCATGGCCGACACGCTGCCCAGCTTGAGGTTGGCATCGGTGGCCATGCCGAGATCAACAACCATTTTCAGCCGGTCCACCAGTTCGGGGTTGTCGCCAAAGAGGGAGAGCAGATAGCTGTCGGAGAGCACGTCATCCGCGGGCGCGCCCTCGACGGTTTCGCCGGACTCCAGCAGATAGCGCAGATGTTGGAAGCCGCCATAGGCGGTATGGACCACGTTCCACACGCGCCAGCCTGCCACCAAACCGATGCACAGCGCCACGCTAAACAATAACGCTAAACTACGCTTGTATATCTTGCGCATGACCTAACCCGCTCGCTACGGATGCTCCTACACTCAAATATAGGACAGGCCCCATGTCGGCACAAGTACAAAAGGCCATTTGTTGGCGACATTTTTCCCCGCAATTTTGCCCGGATTTTTGCGGCGGCCAACCGGGGCGCGGGGTGGGGGTTAGACGGGCATGCGGCTTTTGCCCGCGCCGGTCCCGGCGGTGGCATAGGCGGCGGGAATGTCGCGGGCCTGACGCACGTCGGAGACGGTGTAAAAAGCGTCGGGATCGTGGTCGTGCACGATGGCGCGGAGTTCGCCCACCCGGCGGCGCGGCGCCAAAATGGACAGCATCTGCACCGGCCCGCGGGTGCCCTGCGCGTCCTGCCGGGTGACGCCATACCCGGCCGCCGACAGGTGCTGCATCAGGGGATCGGCCGGGCATGTCGTAATCACGTTCACCAGCGCCCAGCCCAAGGCCAAGTGTTCTTCGATGAACATGCCGACCAGCGTGCCGCAGGCATAGCCGGTGGCATAGGCCACATAAATGGCCAGATACCGCTCGCCGGACAGAACCTGGGACACCACGCAAATCCAGATAAAAACTTCCGTGAAGCCGCATCCGGCGGCCAGCAGTTTGCGCCCACGGGCAATAAAGGACACCCGCAGCGTGCCCATGCTGACATCGAAGATGCGCGCCACCACCACCAGCAAAAAAGGAAAAAGTAAATGCATACGTCTCCGGTCGCGTGGCGGTGGCTAGAAGGGCCGCAGGGTGAAGCGCCGCTGCCGGAAGGCGGCATAGTGCGTATGGCCGGCGGCGCGGGCCAGCGCCATGGCTTGCGGGAACTGTTGGCCGACGTCGTTCGGATTGTGGGCATCGGACCCAAACACGATGGGAATCTGGCGCTCTTTCATCCAGCCGAGAATGGCCAGGGAGGGATAGGCCTCGCCCGCGCGATGGCGGAAGCCGCTGGTGTTGATCTCAATGGCCATTCCGGCGGCGGCCACGGCATCGAGCGCCGGCGGCACCATCTCCGCCAATTCCGCCAGCGGCGCATGAATCCCGGCGCGCTTCACCAAATCGAAATGCGCGCACACGTCATACAATCCGGTTTGCGCCATCGCGGTCAGCCGCTGGTAATAGGTGCGGTTCATCTGGGAGATGAACGCGGGGGTGGCGGCGGGATCATCCGGCGCCAAATCCCAAAAGGGGCCGGTATGAATGGACCCCAGCACCAAATCGAAGTCGGCGGCATCCAGCAGGCGCGGGATGTGTTCGGCGATCAACTCGCGTTGGTAATCGGCTTCCAGTCCCAGCAAAACGCGGCAGAGTCCGGCTTGCTGGGCCTCGCGCACCAGTTCGAGGTAGCGGGGAAACTCCGCCATGGTCATGCGGATCGCGGGGGCGGGATCATTGGGAAACGGGATGTGTTCCGTGCAGGCCATTTCCGTGATGCCGCGCGCGGCGGCGGCGCGGGCGTAATCCAGCGGCAGGCCGCCGGCATGGCGGCACAGCGCGGTGTGGGTATGAGTATCGGCTGGCAAAGATGCGGTCATGGAGGGCGCAACGGTACCGCGCGCGGGCGGGAACGTCAACGGGCGATCGGTCGCGCTGGCGCCACGGGCGCGCCCGGCGACGCGGGATAGGTGATGGCCGTTGGCGCTTCGGGCTCGCGCGGCACAAAGGTGTTCCACAGAAAACGGGCATAGAAACCAAAGCCCAGCAGCGCGGCCAAACTAATCACATAAAAAATGACGCGTTTGATCAGGGAGGCCTCGAAGCGGGTGCGCCGGAAGGCAATCGGCACGATGCCAATCAGCACCCCGGCCCCCAGGGCCAAGCCGATGCGGGTCAGCATTTCATGCAATTGATAGGCGGGCATCACGGGGGAACACTCTAGCGCGCCGGGATGTCGGTTGACAAGTTAGTATTCGAACGCGGACCCGCCCACAAATTCGCGGATAATGGAGGTCGGCGGCGGCACGTTGGCCGCCAGCGGGAGGAAATGCGCGAGAAACTCCAGCATTCGCCGGGCTTCGGCATAAATGGGCTGGTTGGGCTTGATTTCCGAAAGCAGCGGGCGCGCCAGAACGGAAAGGATGGCCAGCTCATAATCCAGCGCGGAATTGAATACGGCATCGGCCTCTTCCTGGAAGGGGAAAATCCAGGTGCGTTCGCCGCGGCCCACATTGGGCCACATTTCCAGGGTGCGCGTGGCGGAGTGGCCGCGGTAGCGGTGGTCGCGCACCAGCCGCCGCAGCAGCCGGTTGTCGGTGGTGGGAATGCGGTTGTTGTTGTCGAGATTGAGCTGGGTCAGCGCGGAAATGTAAATATGGAACTTCCGGCCTTCCGGGATGGCCGGAGTCAGCTCGGGATTGAGCGAGTGGATGCCTTCCAGCACCACCACTTGATCTTCCGCGAGCCGCATGGTGCGCCCCTTGTAGGTGCGCGCCCCGGACTGGAAATCAAAGGTCGGCAACCTGATTTCGCGGCCCGCATCCAAATCGGCCAGGTCGCGGTTGAGCGTCGCCACATCCACGGCTTGGAGATGCTCAAAGTCGTATTCCCCGGCGGCGGTGCGCGGCGTGTGCTCGCGGTCCACGAAATAGTCGTCGGTGCCCAGCGTCACCGGGCGCAGGCCATTGACCCGTAGTTGAATGGCCAGGCGCTTGGCGAACGTGGTTTTGCCGGATGATGACGGGCCCGCAATCAGGACCCACTTCACGGCGGGCGTGCCCGCGATTTGATCGGCAATCGCCGCAATCTTTTTTTCGTGCAGGGCTTCGGCCACTTTGACGAAATCGTGGATTTCATCGGCGGCGATGATCTCGTTGAGCCGGCCCACGGTGTTGACGTTGAGAATGCGGCCCCAGCGGTTGTATTCCTTGAAGGTTTCCGCCAGCACGATGACCGGCTCAAAATCCGGCACATGGGGGGCGGTATCCACGGTGGGCATTTGCAGGACCAACCCGGTCTGATACGGAATAATCTTGAAATAGCGCAACGGGCCGCAGGAACGCGCCATGGGGCCGGTGGACATATCCGAGAAGTTTTCGCAGACGTAGGTCACGATCTTCGGGGTGTTGGTGAAGCGCAGCAGCGACACCTTGTCCAGTTGCCCGTTCTGGGTGAATTGTTCGATGGCGGCCGCGTAGGAAATCCGCTGGCGGTGGATGGGGCGGTTGCTGGTGACCAAATCGCGGATGTGCGCCGTCAGGGCCTCCGCCTGTTCGGCGGTCATCCCGCGCTGGCCCTTGACTTCAAAATCGCAGTACAGCCCCGGCCCCAGAGCGTGCTCCACCGAGAATTGCGCGTCCGGATACAAATCCTTCACGGCCTTGGCCAGCACGAAGGACAGCGACCGCACATAAATCTGCATTCCGCCCGGGGAGGCCATCGTCACGAACCGCACCGTGGCATCAATGTCGAGCGTGTAGGCAAACGTCACCAGTTCATTATTCACCAGCGCGCCCAGGTAGGGCAGGCCGGAGACGGGATCATTCGGCTCATGCAGCAGCTCGCCCACCAGTGTTTGGGAGGGGCAGGTGATTTTTTGGCCGGACTCGAGGGTGATGGTGATGTTCTTTTTCATGTCACCCGCATGCTGCCATGACCCGCCTCCGATGGAAAGCCCAAAGCGGCTCGCCCGCGCCGCGCAAAATGCCCGCGCGGGGTGCCCCCCCGGCCGCGCCGCCTATTCGGCCGGCGCCAGCAGATCGTACACTTGGATCTTGCGCGAGAGCGGCAGCAGCCAATCGGCGTAGAGCTGGGTGATGACGCGGACGGTGTCGGGCCCGGCCGCCGCTTGACGGGCATGGGCGGCCACGCGCGTGAGAACGTCGGCTTCCACCGCCGCGTTGGTGATGGCGTGCTCCACGGCCTCGGGATCGCCGGTGGCGATGGCGTTTTGCAGCGCGGGCGGCAACGCCTGCCGCTTGCGGGTGGCCACATGCACCGACAGGGCGAGTCGCCGCGCCATGGCATTCAGACAGGTAATATCGGCGGCGAGGCAGGCTTCGCGTTCCGCCGGCGCCTGGCCGGGCGCGCAGAGTCGGGGGATCACCGCGCCCAGGTAGGGGGCGCGCAAAAGCTGCACCCGCCCCGCCAACGTGCGCGACTGGGCATACTCCCTGGCCAACCAGGCCCCGTCGGCGGGCGCTTGCTGGTGCGCGGCATAGATGGCCTCATTCCGCAGCCAGCGGGCGCGCGTCACCCAGGCGGCCACCAACGGGCCATCCAGCGAGGCGATCATATCGCGCAAATGAAAGAGCGCATCCATGACGACTATTTCGTGGGATAGGTGCCGATTTTGCGGCCGGATTCCGCGAGCGCCCGCACCAGTTGCCAGGCGGCCTGGGCGGAAGCGGTGGACCAATCCGTGGCGGCTTCGATGAAGAACCCATATTCCCACGACCGTCCCGTCAACGGGCGGCTCTGGATGAAGGTCAGGTTGATTTCGGCGGCATCGAATGGCGCGAGCACGTGCAGCAACGCGCCGGGGCGGTTGCCAATCACCAAATAGATCAGCGAACGCAACCGCGTGGCTTGGCCGGTCGCGGTGGGAATCCTGCCGGTGGCCATCGTGAAAAAGCGCGTGGTATTGTCGGGGCTGTCTTGCAGATTCTTGTGCAGGATGGTCAGCCGCCGGAGCCGCGCGGCCGCCGCCGATGCCAGGGCGGCGGTGCCACGCTCCTGCGCGGCGCGGCCAGCCGCCACGGCGGTGCTGGATTCCGGCACCAGCTCGGCGCGCGGCAACAACCGGGCCAGATTTTCCCGGCACTGCCCCAACACTTGCGGATGGCTGCATACCCGGTGGATATCCGCCAACACCGTGCCCCGCCGGGCCATCAGGTGCTGCGGCACCGGCAGCGAAAAACTATCCAGGATGCCGACGGTGGCATGCTGCGCCAGTTGATCGAGCGTCTGCGTCACGGGGCCTTCGCTGGAATTTTCCACGGGCACCACCGCGCGCGGGCGATTGGCGCCGCGCGCCGTGACCAACCGCGAAAAAATTTCGTGGTGCGAAAGGCACGGTTGCAGATTGGCCTTCGGCCCAAACCGCCGGATGGCGGCTTCGTGGGAGTGCGTGCCGGCCGGGCCCAAATAGAGGATGGGAGCATTCATCGGTTTCCTCGCAAAGATCAGACAGGGGAGGGGCGGTTGCGTTGCTGGCGCGCCAGTTCGAGCCACGGTGCCAGGTCATCCATGAACTTTTGAAACTGGCCGCTTTCCAACTGCTGCGGGGCATCGCTGAAGGCGCTCAGTGGGTTGGGGTGGGCTTCCACAATCAGGCCATCGGCACCCGCGGCCAAGCCCGCGTGAGCCAATGCCGGCACCAGGCGGCGCGCGCCGGCGGCGTGGCTGGGGTCCACCACCACCGGCAGGTGGGAGAGTTGTTTGGCGACGGCCACCGCGCCCAAATCCAGCAGGTTGCGGGTGCTGGAATCGAACGACCGCAACCCGCGCTCGCACAGCACGACTTCGGGGCAATTGTTCACAATCAGATATTCCGCCGCAGTGAGCCATTCCTCCACGGTGCTGGCCAGGCCGCGCTTCAATAAGACCGGGCGGCCAACTTGCGCGAGGTGTTCCAACAGGTCATAATTTTGGGCATTGCGCGCGCCGATCTGGAACATGTCGGCCACGTCGAGCAGCGGCTCAATCTGATCCGTGCCGGGCACCTCGGAAATCATGGCCACATCAAACTCGCGCTTGACCTCGCGCATGATGTCCAATCCATCCTGCTTGAGTCCTTGGAAGTCATAGGGCGAGGTCCGCGGCTTGAACGGCATCGCGCGGATAATGCGGATGCCGCAGGCGGTCAGATCCTTCACCGCCGTGCGGAATTGGTCGTAGGACTCGATGGCGCACGGCCCCGCAATGACCTCGATGTTGCCGCCGCCGAGCGCCACGCCCTTGACGGTGACCACGGAATCGCCGGGGTGATATTCCCGCGAAACCAGTTTGAATTTCTTCTGCACGGGGAACACGGATTCCACCGCCGGCAGATTGCGGAGGACTTCCAGGGACTGGTGGCTCAGTTCATCGCCGATGCAGGCCACGACGGTCTGTTCCACACCCCGAATAATCCGGGGCTGATAGCGCAAGGTGCAGACCATGTCGCTGACGGTGGCAATGTCGGTTTCGCTGCTATTTCTCTTTAATACAATAATCATGATGTCCTATTTGGGGTTAAAGTGATGGTTTCCGTTCCAGCGGTGGGGCGTCAAAACGCAAAAAACCGCGCACCCTTGGCGCCGGACACGCGGTTGCGGAAGGAATCCCGGCAGGGTTCACCGGGTCGCTCCGGACCGTGCGTCCGGCGACCTAAAGATAAAGCCGAGATAACCCAAGCGAGTTTTCATCATCCCGCAAGTGAAGCACGCCCCCGGCCGGTTGTCAAGTCATGCCGCGCCTCCCCAATCCTCCGCATTGCCTCATAAAACATGACACCAAGGGTTCATCGCGGTGAGAGGGAGAAAAA
>CAZNGD010000092.1:0-7747 GCA_964572295.1 uncultured Verrucomicrobiota bacterium | reverse complement strand
GCTGATGCTCATCGGCGTGCTGATGATGATGCTGGTCAGCAACGTGCTGACCATTATCAGCAATCCGGACAACATTAAAATCGGCGCGGTGGTCACGGGTTCGGTGTATGGCGAGGAAGAGAGCGCGGAAACATTCATCCCGCCCAAGTTCCAAAACATGCGCCAGGACCCCATCTATCTGGATGTGGAGCCCACCCGGCTCACGATCTACCCGGAAATCAAAGTGATTGAATCCCGGGATTTGGTGTTTGAAGGCAACGATTTTGAGAAGTTTTTGGATGATGTGGAAAAAGTCAGGTCCCGGCGCTACATCGTGTTGTTGTTGCGTCCGGGCAGCGCCCAATTTCAACGCAAGCTGCGCAAAGTGATCCGGGATCGCGGGATTGACGTGGGCTTTGAGCCTTGGGAAGCCGGGCGCGAAATCCAAGTTGTGCGGGCCGGGGACGATCTGGAAGAAGAAGGTGCGGCGCCGGCAGAAGCCGGGGCCACTGGTGACGAAGCCGCTGCGGGCGAAGCCGCACCCGCCAGCGAACCCGGCACGGCGGCGGCCACGCCAACCGCAGGGGAAGGGATGTAAGCCATGTCCGAAGGCCCCACCATTGACCTGAGTTCGCTGACCGACATCATGACGTGCATTCTCGGCTGCTTGGTGTTCATCATCATGCTCACCGGCATTGATGCGTCGCAGATTACCGTGCTGGTGGCCACGCCGAAGGAAATGACGGCGGACGACAAGAGCCCGGTTTTCTTTGAATGCCGCAAAGATCAGTTGTTTGAAATCTCGTTGGATGAGCTGAAGAAAGCCTGCGATGCGCAAACGGAAGAAATCCGCGAACGGGTCGCGGGCTCGGAGCAGGAGTTCCTCAAGCAGGCGGCGCAAACGATGCTGGAAGTGAATGGGCAGCGGCTGGACTACACCTATGCGATGATGGGCAAGTATGTGTTGATGCCCATCATGGATGCCACCGGCTATGCGCTGGGCACCGCCACCCAGGAAACCCCCGACAAATGGTATGCGTCGCGCCTGGCCCAAATTAATCCCGAAACCCAGTTTATCTGTTTTCTGGTGCGGCCGGACAGTTACAAGGTCTTCCAGCGCGCGCGCAACATGGCCTGGATCAATAACATCAATGTGGCCTGCGAATTGCAGGACGAAAAAAATCCGATCAGCATCGGTCCCGGCGGCGAACGCATGTATATGCAGTAGCGCTCCGCGTTGGTTTGCGGCCCGTGTCTGAATCCTTTTTCCAATGTCAACATTGCGGGGCTTGTTGCCGTTGGCCGGGCTCGGTCCTGCTGACGGCGGACGATCTGACCGCGTTGGCGCGACACCTGCAGATCACCGAGGAAGAATTCATCCAGCGGCACACGACATTGGCCCGCAATCGCGCGCAATTGACGTTGAAGGAACAAGCCGCTGGCGCCTGCGAGTTTCTGACCGCCGATAACCGGTGCGCGGTGCATCCCGCGCGGCCCCGGCAGTGCCGCGACTTCCCGCACGGCTGGACGGTTCCCGGGTGCCCGGCTGCGGCGGCCGCGGCCCTCAGGGTGTCGTCGCCAACAGCGCCTGATTGAGCGTCAAAAAGCGGTCGCGCCAGAGATAGTGCCGCAAGAGGGAATCATCGCGCCGGCCGAGGGTACACCCCGCCGCAAAGAGCGCTTCCACCGTCGCCAGGCCCGTCGGCGGATCGGCATGGACACGGGAGGCGCGCGGGTAGGCCGTTTGCCAACCGGGCGGGATGGCGCGCGCGGTCACCGGCTCGATGGCCCGCCGCATAACGGTGGCATGATGCCAACTGGCATCCAACAGCAGCAGGGGCGAGCCGGCATCGGCCAAGGTGAGCGGCGGCGCATCCGGGGCGAGCAGGATGTGACGCGAAACATCCGGCCGCTGCCGGAGGGGATAGGTCAGAAAGGACAGCCCCGGCGTGCCGCGCAGGGGGCGCACGGTGCATTTGCGCGGGCTTTCGCCGCGCCGAATGACAATCAATGCCGTCAGGGCCATATCGGCGACTATCGCGCATTCGGCCGCTGATTCCAATGTTCAAGTGATTGCTGAAGAGGCGGCAGTGTGCTTGAATGGCCTCATGACCAAGGGACTCCGCATGAAAGTGGCCTTACTCCAAATGAACCCCACCGTTGGGGCCATACGTGACAACGCGGCCCAAATCCGGCAGCGGGCCCAAGCTGCGGCGGCGGCCGGGGCGGATGTGGCGGTCTTCCCGGAAATGGCGCTGTGCGGCTATCCGCCGGGAAACCTCGTGTCGCGCGCGAGCTTTTTGGATGAAGTGGCTGAAACCATGACGGCGTTGGCGGCATTGTTGCCGGCCGGGTTGCTCACGATCATCGGCGCGCCTTGGCGCGTGGACGGTCAAGCAGGCAATGCCGCGCTGCTGTGGCGCGATGGCCACCTGCTGGCGGTGGCCCGGAAAACGGGGTGGGATGACAGCGTCGCATTTGCGGAGAGTCGGGTGTTCACCCGCGCGCGCGAGGCGCTGGTCCACGAGGTCCAAGGAGTCCGCGTGGGGGTGGGCATCGGCCATGCCGCGCCGAGTTCCTGCGATGTGGTGATGCAGTTGGCCGCGCAACCCTACCGGCATGGGCGGGCCGCAGCCCTGACCGACCGCGCCCAACAACTCGCCGGCGCCGCTGGCGCGCCGGTATTGGCGGTCAATCTGATCGGCAGCCAGGAAGGCCTTGTTTTCGCGGGCGGCAGCGTGGCGGTGGCGGCCGACGGCACGGTGGCCGCGCGCGCGGCCCTGTTCAACGAGGAAATGTTGCTGGTGGAGTTGGCCAAGAAAAATGGCGGGTGGCAACCGCTGGCCGGCGTGACCGCCAGCCTGCCGAGCGCCGTGGCGGGGACCTATGCGGCCTTGCAGTCGGGGTTGCGCGATTATGTGGATAAAAACAAGTTTCCGGGCGCGGTGGTGGCGTTGTCGGGGGGACTGGATTCCGCGTTGGTGGCGGCCATTGCCGTGGATGCGTTGGGGCCGAATCGGGTTTTCGGCGTGACGATGCCTTCCGCAGTGACCTCCGGCGAAACCCTGGCGGATGCCCTGGAGCTGGCCCGGCGTTTGGGCATCCCTTGTCTGAAAATCCCGTTGGCGCCAGCCGTGGGCGTGGTGCAGGACATGCTGGACCGCGCCGACTTGCAGACCTATTGGGCGCCCCCGTTGCCCGGCACCACCGCCGGCGAAAATGTGCAGGCGCGTTTGCGCGGCTTGTTGGCCATGGCCTTGTCCAATCGCTACGGCCATTTGCTGGTCTGCGCCAGCAACAAGAGCGAGTTGGCGGTCGGTTATGCCACGCTGTATGGCGACATGGCCGGCGGGTTGGCGTTGCTCAGGGATGTGCCCAAAACCTTGGTGTATGAGTTGGCGCATTGGCGCAATCGGCAGCAGGAGGTCATTCCGCCCAGCAGCATCGCGCGGCCACCCTCGGCGGAGTTGAAGGCCAATCAGCGCGACACCGATTCACTGCCGGCCTACGACGAGTTGGACCCCATTCTGGAGCGGCTGCTGGACCAGCGCCAGGGCGTGGCGGATATTGTGGCGGTCGGCTTTGCGGAGCCCGTGGTGCGCAAGGTGGCGCGTCTGGTGGCGCGCGCGGAGTTCAAGCGCCGTCAGGGCGCACCCGGTCTTTGGATGACTTCGCCGCTGGCCCAGCCGTCGGCCACGCGCCCCCTGACCAACGGTTACGGGGAATAGTCGCGCGCGCGGATCAGGCGGGCGGCAATTCCAGAATGAAGTTGCACCCGGCACCCGGCGCGGTTTCCACCCGCGCGGTGCCATGGTGCGCCGACAGGATTTGTTGCACGATGGGCAGGCCCAGCCCGCTGCCGCCAGCCGCGCGCGCACGCCCTTTGTCCGTGCGGTAAAATCGCTCAAAAATCTGCTGGGCTGCTTCCGGTTTCAAGCCGGGGCCGCGATCCTTGACCGACAGCTCCAGATTGCCGTTGGGCAACACCTGCGCGCGAATCTCCACCGGCCCCACCAGCGCATAGAGCACGGCATTCTTGATCAGATTGACCAGCGCCGCAGTCATCAGATTGGCGTGCAGGCTCCAGACCAGCCCCACGGGGACATCGGTGACAATCGCAATGTCGGCCTGTTGCGTCCATTCGGCGCAGACGGCGGTGGCTTCCGCCACCACATCGGCCACGATGGTGGGCGTGACGGGCACGCCGCCGATGGAATCGCGTTCGCTTTGCAGCCACGCCAGGCGCAGCAGATCATCCACAATCCGCAGAATGCGGCGGCTATGGCGTTCGATGGTGCGCAGGGATTGGGTGCGAAACTCCGGCGTAATGCTTTGATCGGCCAGGAGGGTTTCGGTGTAGCCCAGAATGAGGGTCAGCGGTGTTTTGAGTTCATGGGACACATTGACGGCGTATTCTTCGCCCGCTTGTTCCAGTTGGGCAATCCGCGAGATGTCGCGCAGGACGAGCCGCACCGGCCCCGGTGGCGTGGCGGGTTCATGGTCGAGGGGAACCCCGGCCACACTGCACAGCGCGGCGGAAGCGGCGAGACGCAGGTCCACCGATTGCAACGCCGCTGATGTCCGGATGGCATTCAGCAGTTCCAGCAACGGCGCGCCATCGGGCAAGTCGGCCACGTGCCGGCCCAACAGGGGCGGGCCGGAAGGGGCCAGCAGTTTTTCGGCGGTGGTGTTGGCGCGGATAATGTGGTCGTCGGCATCCACCGTCAGCATGCCGTCCTGAAACAACGCCAACCGCGCATCAAAATCTTCCGGTTCAGACGCCAACTGGTCGGCCGTGGCGCGCGGGAGAGCGGTTCGGGGCGCAGTTGGCGGGCGGGGGCGGGGGGGGCGCCCCAGCCATACCAGCCCGGCCAGCAGCAAGACCTCCAGCAATACGGCGATCAAAATGAACGGCCCGAAGTGCGCCGCCAGGGTTGCCACCGGCAGCCACCACCAGCAGATCAAGCCGAATGCGATGGCGGCGAGCAGCAGCCCGCCGCACAGCATGACGGGCCACAATGGTGGCGGAGTCGCGCGCGGCACGGTCCTAGATTTCCTTGAAGCGATACCCCACTCCCCGCACGGTTTCGATGAGGTCATCGCGCAGATTGAGCTTCTTGCGCAGGCTGACCATCTGGACATCCACAATGCGCTCCGTCACGGTTTGCGCCTCGCCGCGCACGTATTCCACAATCTGGCTGCGGGTGAAAACCTTGCCCGGATTTTGCGCGAGCATTTGCAGGATCCGGAATTCGGTATAGGTCAGTTGAACATCGCGGCCCTTGACGGTGACTTGATGCCGCGCGGAATCAATCACCAGCGGGCCGTGTTTGATGGGCGGCTCTTCATCGTCCGGCCGGGCGATGCCGGGGCGGCGCAGAATGGCCTGCACCCGCGCCATGAGCACATAGGGATTGAATGGTTTGGTCACGTAGTCATCCGCGCCCATTTCGAGGCCGACAATAATATCGGCCTCGCTGTTTTTGGCGGTGAGCATGATGATCGGAATGTTGCGCAGCTTGCGGTGCTGTTTCATTCTGTTGCACACGGTCAGCCCGTCCATGCCCGGCAGCATCAGATCCAGCAATACCAGCGCCATGGGCCTGCTTTTCAGAATGGCCAGCGCGTCTTCGCCGGTGCCCGCGGCGACCGCTGAATAGCCCGCGCGTTCGAGATGGAACTGGAGGAGTTCCTGAATGTCAGGCTCATCCTCAACGATCAGGACGTTGTCATTTGCCATGCCTCGCCTCCTTCCCCATTGAGAAAAGTCTAGCCGGTGCGTTGGCGCGGGTCAACCCACCAAAAGGGGCCGTGGCGGTTATCTGCCGCCCGTTCAGCATGGGACCACAAAGAGCGGCACGTCCAATTCATCGGCGGAAAGGCCGCCGTGATTGCCCGGCATCAGTTTCTTGTCGGAAGGTTGCGCGGGCGGGTAGAGCAGGGCATGGCCGGGCGCGGCAAAGAGGGTGTAGTCGCCCAGCCGATTCAGCAGGGCGGGGTGGGGGCGGCCGGGACCCAGGATTCCGCTGCGCAAAAGGACGGCTTGCGGCACGCATACGGCGGTGTCGCGCAGCGGCGCCTGCCGGGTCAGGCGCAAAAATTCCGGCACGCGCCCAGGGCGAACAAAGCACTGCACCATGCGGGCATCGCCGGAAGGCAACATGGCGAGGCTGGCGTAGAATCCGGGGATTTGGGCCAGATGGATATGGGTGTGGGTTTGCATGTGCCCGTGATCCGCCGTGACCAGCAGCAAGGTGTCCGTGCCGGCCAACGCCCGTTGCAGGCGGCCCAGAAAGACATCCAACTCCTGCGCATGTTTGGCCGGCAAGCGGCCCATGGGGCCATGCTCGTGGCAGAGGGAATCGTAATGCGGCCAGTAGGCATAGGCGATGGCCCGCCCGCGCGACCGGGCAAAGCCGCGTAATTTCTGGATGAACCCGTTGAGTGTGGCAAACGAATGACGCTCGGTCCACCACGACTGGGCCAGCGACGTGCGGCTGGTGGGGATCGCGCCTTGCGAAATCAGCACCCGGCGGCCCGGAATGGTGGCCAGCGGGGAGGGGAGGGCCAGGTAATCCGCGATGTTGAAATCCGCTTCGGCGATGGGGGGGCCCATCCGGGTCACAAACGGCAAAATGGTGCCGACCATGCCGAGGTCGGGCAAGTGCAGGTGCCAGCCGAGGATGGCGTGTTCCGTCGGCGAAGCGCCGGTGGCCAGCGTGGTGACGGCGGCCGCAGTGGTGGCCGGGCAGATCGTCGTGATTTTTTGCCACGGGTGGCTGCCCAAGAAATGGGGCACACGGCCAGCGAGGATCAGGCGATGCAATTGATTCGCGCCAAGGCCATCCAGCAGCAGCACCACCACTTTGCGGCAGGCCTGGAGTTGGCTGGGGGGCAGGCCCACCAAGGCCCGGTGGGGGGTGCGTCCGCCACGCCCGCGAATCAGGGAGGCCATCAGATTCAGCAGGGAACCTCCGGCATAACGGGGGCGGGGCAAATCGGCAAAGCGTAGCGGCGTACTCATGCCGGAACGGTAGCGGAATGGGGTTGAACGCAAAAGCACAAAAATAAGGCTTGTCAAGGTGTAGCGTTATAGTATAACGATTTACATACTCGGTGTGGCAAAGGCGCCTCATCCCCAAAGGAGCACTTAATGAGATCGAAATATACGTGTGGTTGGTTGGCCGGTTTGTTGGTGGTTCTCATGGGGCTGACAACCTTCAGTTGGGCGGAAGAAGCGGGAATCGGAACTTGGGGGGTGAACGATGCCACCTACGGCTTGAAGACCCGCGAGGCGGAAGCGGGCTTTACCTATACGCCGAGTCCGGCGGACTGGCGCGACATTAACATTTATCAGCTTTTCACCGACCGCTTCGCGTCGTCCGGCACGGACCATTTGGCGGGCTACAAGCCGGCATGGAAAGTGGACGGCAAGAGTTTCCCGCAGAACCGCAACTTCCACCACGGCGGCGACTGGAAGGGGATGAAAAACAACATCGCGTATTTGACGGGCATGGGCGTGAAGGCGGTGTGGATGTCGGGCGTGCAGATGAACGACCAGGGCAAGGACCTCAACTATACGCCGTATCACCAGTATCACCCGGACAACTTTTTCCGGTGCGATCCGGCGATGGGCACGTTCGCCGACCTGAAAGAGCTGATTGACGCGCTGCACGCGGCGGGCATCTATGTGATTTTGGACGTGGCGCCCAAGCACATGAGCGACAAAAACGGGCTGTGGGGCAACAACCAGCAGGATGTCAAAAGC
>CAZNGD010000091.1:0-7761 GCA_964572295.1 uncultured Verrucomicrobiota bacterium | reverse complement strand
CCCCCCGGCCCCCCCCCCCCCCCCCCCCCGCCCGCCGGGCCCCGGGGGGGGGGGGGGGCCGCGGGGCGGGGCCGGTTTGGCGCCGGGCGTCGAAACCTTGGAGTGCAATACCTGCCTCGGCACCGGCAGCATCTTGAGCGCCAATGGCGAGCGCGCCATCTGTGCGATCTGTTTGGGCGTGGGCTCGCGGCTGATCCGGCGGCAGGATGATCTCGATCGGATTTGCCCGCTCTGCGCCGGGATGGGCCGCACCATGCTGCCGGATACCGACCAGGTGGGCCTTTGTCCGCGCTGTGACGGGCGCGGCCTGGTGCGCCCGCAGGCCGCCACGGAAGAACCCACCCCCTGACGCGGCATGTTCGACCGTCTGACCAGTCGCCTGCAAGCGGCCTTTCGCAATCTGCGCGGGGTGGGGCAGTTGTCCGAAAAAAATGTGCAGGATGCCCTGCGCGAGGTGCGCTTGGCGCTGCTGGAGGCGGATGTCCATTACGCCACGGCCAAGGATTTTATTGAGCGGGTCAAGGCCAAGAGCCTGGGGGCCACGGTGTTGGCGGGGGTGGCGCCGGGCCAGCAAATCATCAAGGCCATTCACGATGAACTGGTGGCGCTGCTGGGCGGCGAGCAGCACGATTTTAATCTGAATGCCATCCCGGCCAAGGTGATGATGCTGGGGCTGCACGGCTCCGGCAAAACCACCACCAGCGGCAAACTGGCCCGGCTCTGGAAGCAAAAGGGCAAGAAGGTGCTGCTGGTGGCGTGTGATATCCGCCGGCCGGCGGCGGTGGACCAACTGGAGGTGTTGGCCCAGCAGGCGGGCGCGGGAATCGTCAAGCCGCAGCCCGGCGAAAGCGTGCCGGATTTGGGCCGCCGCGCGTTCCAGTATGCCCGGCAACAGTATTACGACATTGTGATCTACGACACCGGCGGGCGTTTCCAGATTGATGAGGAACTGGTGGCGGAGCTCCAGGCGCTGCGCGCGGCCACCGAGCCCCGGAACGTGGTGCTGGTGCTGGATGCGGCCATCGGGCAGGAGTCCGTCAATGTGGCCCAAACCTTCCACGAGGCCGTCGGGCTGACCGGCTTGATTCTGACCAAGCTCGACGGCGATACGCGCGGCGGCGCGGCGCTCTCGGTGGTGGCCGTCACCGGTTGCCCGATTCTACGCATCGGCACCGGCGAACGAGCCGAAGACCTTGCGCCGTTCCATCCCGACCGCATGGCTTCGCGGATTCTCGGCATGGGCGATGTGGTCAGCCTGGTGGAAAAAGTCCAGGAAACCATGGATGTGGCCGAGGCCGAAAAAATCCAGGCCAAGTTCAAGACCAAGGAAGGTCTCGACTTGAATGATTTTCTGGCCCAGATGCGCCAGCTCAAAAAGATGGGCTCGCTGAGCAAGCTGATGGAGATGCTGCCGGGGGCGGGGGCCATTGGCGGCGATGTCCGCCGCCGGATGGAACAGGATTCCGGCGACCAAATGAAAAAGTTTGAGGCGATGGTGTTGAGCATGACGCCGCGCGAGCGGCGGCACCCGGACCTGCTGAATGGCAGTCGGCGCAAGCGCGTGGCCAAGGGGGCGGGGGTGCAGGTCAGCGATGTCAATACGCTGCTGCGCAACTTCCGCGATGCCCAACAAATGGCCAAGCGGATGCGCCACCTGCAAAAAAGATTGCCTCGTGGGGGGCTTTTCAGGTAGAACCCACGCCGATTTGAACAACCCCGGGTCCTCACAATGGATTGGCCGCGCCCGGGAGCGGCATAACTCGAAAGAACAAGGATAGCAACATGGTCAAGATTCGTCTCCGCCGGATGGGCGCCAACAAGAAGCCGTTTTTCCGCATTGTGGCCACGGATGTCCGTAGCGCCAACGCCGGTAATTTCCTCGAAGAGCTCGGCTGGTATGATCCCGCCAAGAAGAGCAACAACTACCAGTTGGACCTCGCCAAGGCCGAAGCGTGGCTGGCCAAGGGCGCGCAGCCCAGCGAAACCGTCGCCGCGCTGATCAAAAAGAGCCGTAAAGCCGCCGCCCAATAAGCGCGCGCGCGACGGTTTTCCCCTTCCCCTTCCTCCTCCTCATCCCCATTCCCGAGGTTCCCCATGAAAGAATTGATTGAGTACGTCGTCAAAGCCCTGGTTGATCATCCGGACGAATTGCGTCTGACCGAAATCGAAGGCGAACGCACGATCGTGTTTGAACTGCGCTGCCATCCGGATGATGTCGGCAAAGTCATTGGCAAGAACGGCAAGACCGTGGGCGCCATCCGCACCCTGCTCAGCACGGTGGCGTCGCGGCAAAACCGGCGCGCCATGCTGGAAGTGGTCGAATAGGCTTTTCCTCCCATGGCGGCGGCTCCGCTGCACATTGATCTCATCACCATTTTTCCCCGGATGCTTGACGGCGTACTGGGGGAAAGCATTTTGAAGCGGGCGCAGGCCGCCGGCCTGGTGACCATCCGCGGTGTGAATCTGCGCGATTTTGCGACCGGCGTACACCTGTCCACCGATGACCGCCCCTATGGCGGCGGCCCCGGCATGGTGATGAAGCCGGAACCGGTCTTCAAGGCGGTGGAGCATTTGCGCCGCCCGGAATCCAAGGTGATTCTGATGACACCGCAAGGCGCGCCCTTCCAGCAGGCCACCGCCCAAACACTGGCGCAGGCCGCGCACCTGATTTTTATTTGCGGCCATTACGAAGGGGTGGATGAGCGCATCCGCATCGCGCTGGCCGATATGGAAATCTCCATCGGCGACTATGTGCTGACCAACGGCGTGCTGGCGGCCGCCGTGGTGGTGGATGCCGTGGTGCGGCTCCTGCCCGGCGCGTTGGGCGGCGAAGGCGCGGCCGATGATGAATCCTTCACCACCGGCCTTTTGGAGTATCCGCAATATACCCGCCCGCCGGTCTATCGGGGCATGGGCATCCCCGAAGTGCTGACCAGCGGCAATCATGCCGAGATAGCCAAATGGCGGCGCGAACAGGCGCTCGCCCGCACCCGGACACGCCGGCCCGATTTGCCGCCCCCCCCCGGCAGCCCCCCCTGACCGGCCCATTACGGTCTTCCTTTCGCCTTGGCGTGCTGCGCGTTGGAGCTTGACTAGCCGGTAAAACACGTTACAAGGGTTTTGTCTTCTTTCCGGCCTTTTGTTGCCTTTGTTTGATGAATCACGAAGCCGCCATTTTACTGTTTGTTTTGCTGTGGGCCATCGGCATTTTGCCGCTGACCGGCGCGGCATCGTTTTGGTATGGCCGTTGGGCGGAACGGCGCGCGGCGGCCACCGGGGCGCTCGGCGCGGCGCTGGCCTGCGGGGTGGGGTTCATCGCGGCCTTGGCCGGTCTGACCCATGCCGTCGAAGGGCGCATCGCGCTGCCGTGGCGAATCCCCGCGGGCGAGCTGGCGTTGGGGCTGGATCCGCTGAGTTCGTTTTTCCTGTTGCCGCTATTTTTGCTCGCCGGTTTGGCGGCGATCTATGCGGGCGGATATTTCAAGACGTGGGCCGGGCGCAATCCGGGGCGGTTCTGGTTTTTCTACAACACCCTGATTGCCGGCATGGCGTTGGTGATTCTGGCGCGTAACGGCGTGCTTTTTCTCGTGGCGTGGGAAGTCATGAGCCTGGCTTCGTTTTTTCTGGTGGTGTGGGACGACACCCCCAGCTCCCGCGAAGCGGGTTGGATTTATCTGGTGGCCACGCATTTGAGCGCGGCATTTTTGATTGCGCTGTTTGCGTGGCTGGGGCGGGCGGAAGGCTCGCAGGACTTTGCCACGTGGCGCGCGGGCGGCGCGCCGGGGCTGGTCTTTGTGCTGGCGTTGTTGGGCTTCGGCGCGAAGGCCGGTTTCTTTCCGCTGCACGTCTGGTTGCCGGAGGCGCATCCGGCCGCGCCCAGTCCGGTCTCCGCCGTGATGTCCGCGGTGCTGATCAAAACCGGCATCTATGGTCTGGTGCGGATGGTGCTGATTGTGGGCGCCGTGCCGGTGTGGGCCGTCTGGCTCCTGCTGGGCATCGGCGCGGTCTCGGGCATTATGGGGATTCTGTTTGCGCTGGCGCAGCGCGATTTGAAACGCCTGCTGGCGTATAGCAGCGGCGAAAACATGGGCATCGTCGCGCTGGGGCTGGGGCTGGGCCTGTTGGGGGTGCATCATCATCTGCCCGCAGTGGCGGCGCTGGGTTTTGCGGGCGCCTTGTTGCACGTCTTGAATCACGCGCTATTCAAGGGGTTGTTGTTCATGGGCGCGGGCGCGGTGGCGCAGGCCACCGGCACGCGCAATATCGAACAGCTCGGCGGCTTGTTGAAGCGGATGCCGCTGACGGGCCTGGCCTTTTTTGCCGGCGCCGCCGCCATTTGCGCGTTGCCGCCGTTCAATGGATTTGTCAGCGAATTTCTGCTTTTCGTGGGCTCGTTCCAAGCGTTGCTGGCCACCGGCAGCCCGGCGCTGGGCGGGTTGGTGGTGGTGGTGAGTCTGGCGTTGATTGGCGGTCTGGCCTTGGCCTGTTTTACCAAGGCCTTTGGCGTGGTCTTCCAAGGCGAACCGCGCACGACCGCCGCCGCCAATGCCGCCGAGGTCTCGTCCGCCATGACGGTTCCCATTTTGCTGCTGGCCGGGCTTTGCCTCACCTTGGGGGTGGGCGCGGTGTTCGTGGTGCGCGGCCTTTTGCCGGTCGTGGCGCAACTGGCGGGGACCGATGCGGCATTACTGGCCTCGTCGCGCGTGCCGGCGGTGCTGAGCGGTTTGCTGTTGTTGCTGCTGGCGGGCGCATCGGCGATGATTGTGGTGCGGCGGCGGCTATTGGCCGCGCGCCGCATCCGCGAAACCGTCACGTGGGATTGCGGCTATGCCGCGCCCGCGCCCCGCATGCAGTATACCGGCGCGAGTTTTGTGCAACCCCTGACCCGCGAGGCGCAATCCATCCTGCGGGTGCAACGTCAGCGGCAGGAGCCCGTCGGGATTTTTCCGGCTGCCGCCCAACAGACGACGGTCGTTCCCGATGTGGCCCGCCGCGCGTTTTTTGATCCGCTCTTCCGGCTGGTGGGGGCGGGTCTGGGCTGGTTCCGCCGGGTGCAGGCGGGGCGGGTTCATTTGTATGTGTTGTACATCGTGGTGGCGTTGTTGGCGCTGTTGGGCTGGGCGCTGTGGTCATGAACGCGGGTGCCATTCTCCATCCGTTGGCGGCCTTGTTGCTGGCGCCGTTGCTGCCCGGCATCATCAACCGCACCAAGGCGCGGATGGCCGGCCGGGTGGGGCCGCCGCTGCGGCAGCCCTATTACGATTTATGGAAACTGCTGCGCAAAGGCGCGGTCTATGGCCGCACCACCACCTGGGTATTTCGCGCGGGGCCGTGGCTTTCCTTCGTGTGCCTGCTGGTGGCGCTGCTGGTGCTGCCGCTGGGCCGCGTACCGGCGGCGGTGCCGTTTGCCGGCGATCTGGTCTTGCTGGCCTACCTGCTCGGCTTGGCGCGCTTCGCCACCGTGACCGCCGCGCTGGACACCGGCTCCAGTTTCGAGGGGATGGGCGCCAGCCGCGAAGTGCAATTCGCCGTCTTTACCGAACCCGCGCTGCTGATTGGGTTGGCCGCGCTGGCCCATGCCACGGGGTCGCTTTCGCTCACGGGCATCTACGCCGATTGGCCCGCGGCCATCGTCCCGGCGATGGCGCTTCTGGGCTCCGGATTCTTCATTTTGTTTCTGGCCGAAAACTGCCGCATTCCGGTGGATGATCCGGCCACGCATTTGGAACTGACCATGATTCACGAAGTCATGGTGTTGGATCACGGCAACGCGGACTATGCCCTGATCCTGTGGGGCGCGGCGCTCAAGTTGTGGGTGGTGGGCGCGCTGTTGGTGGGCCTGCTGCCCGCCGCCGCCACCGGTCATTCGGTGCTGGATTTGGCGGTCGGGTTTCTGTGGCTGGTCGTGTTGGCGATCCTGACGGGATTGGTGGAGTCGGTGATGGCGCGCGTGCGGTTGTTGCGCGTGCCGCAGTTGTTGGTGGGCGCGGGTGTCCTGTCCACCCTGGCCCTTTTATTGACGTTCTGGTGATGCGATGAATGCGTCCATTGAAACCTTATTGATTGCCTTGGTGCTGACCAATCTGGTGCTGTTGGGCGCGAGCCGACTGCACAACGCCATCCGGATTGTGGCGTGGCAGGGCATCGGGCTGGGGGCGTTGCCGGTGCTGGCGCATCAAGGGGGAATCTCCTGGGCGGCGGTAGGTCTGGGGGCGGGCAGCGCGCTGATTAAGGGATGGCTGTTTCCCGCGATGCTGCGCCGCGCGCTGCGCGAAACGCACAGCCACCGCGAGATGGAGCCGTTTGTCGGTTTCAATCTCTCGTTGCTGTGCGGCGTGGTGGCGTTGGCCTTGTCGTTCTGGCTCGGCGCGCGCCTGCCGTTGCCGTGGCCGCCGGTGGCCGATTTGCTCATCCCGGCGGGGCTGTTCACCGTGTGGACGGGACTTTTCCTGATTGTGGCGCGGCGCAAGGCCATCACGCAGGTGCTGGGGTTCATCGTGCTGGAAAACGGCATTTTCACGCTGGGCATTGTGCTGGTGGAGGCCATGCCGCTGCTGGTCGAACTGGGCGTGCTGCTGGATATTTTTGTGGCGGTGTTCGTCATGGGCATCATTGTGTTCAACATCAACCGCGAGTTTGATCACATCAATACGGATCAGTTGGCCGCGCTGCGGGAGGATGCGCCATGATCGGGTGGCTGATACTGATGCCGTTGGTGGCGGCCGTGGCCACCATGCTGCTGCGCGCGCCGGGGCAACGCCACGCGCTGCTGGTGGGGGTGGCCGCGCTCCACGCGGCGCTGAGCGCCTGGGCCTGCGCCCGCCCGCCGGTTTGCGCCGCGGATGCGTGGCTGGGGCTGGACCCGGCCGGGCGGCTGTTTTTGCTGCTGACGAGTTTTCTGTTTTTGGCGGTGGCGGTCTATGCGGTGCATAGCCTGCGCCAAACGCGCGGCAGCCAGGGCCGCCAAGTGGAAGTGGACACCGGCACCGTGTTCGTGAATGCGCCGGAGGCCGTGTTTCTCGCCTGCCTGCTGGTATTCCTCGCGACGATGACGCTGGTGACGGTCAGCCGCCACTTGGGGGTGTTGTGGGTGGCGGTGGAAGCCACCACGCTGGCCACCGCGCCGCTGATTTATTTTCACCGCCAGCCCAGCTCGCTGGAAGCCACGTGGAAATATCTGCTGGTGTGCTCGGTGGGCATCGCGCTGGCGTTGCTGGGGAACTTCCTCGTGGTGATTGCGGCGGCGGCGGCCGACGGCACGGGCGGCACGTTGCTGGTGCCGGAGCTGCTGGCGCGCGGCATCGGCCTGCAACCGGCGTGGCTGAAGGTGGCCTTTGTGTTTTTGCTGGTGGGCTATGGCACCAAGATGGGTCTGGTGCCGCTGCACACGTGGCTGCCGGACGCGCACAGCGAGGCGCCATCGCCGGTGTCCGCGCTGCTGTCCGGCGCGCTGCTCAACTGCGCGTTTCTCGGAATATGGCGGGCGCACGCCATTTGTGCGGCGGCGGGGCTGGCCGAGTTTAGCGGCGGGCTGTTGACCGGCTTCGGCCTGCTCTCGATGGGGCTCGCCGCCGCGCTCATCGTGAACCAAAGCGATTTCAAACGGATGCTGGCGTATTCCAGCGTGGAGCACATGGGGCTGTTGGCGTTCGGCACCGGCATCGGCGGGGTGGCGATGTATGGCGCGCTGCTCCATGCGCTGAATCACTCGCTGGTGAAAGCGGCGCTCTTCCTCGTGGCGGGCAACCTGATTGCGCTCTA
>CAZNGD010000090.1:0-7785 GCA_964572295.1 uncultured Verrucomicrobiota bacterium | reverse complement strand
TGGGATTAGAAATCCCATGCTCTATCCAACTGAGCTACAGGCGCGTCTGGAGCGAAACATACGAAATTGCCGACGATTTTCAAAGTTTACTTCAGGGGCGCGTTCCGATATTCAAAAGGCGTATGAATCTTTCTTCTGGGATTGCACGGGATTGGTTTCCACGGGCGGCCACGCTCGCGCAAAGTTCCCGCCCGCTGTCCTGCGGCATCTGCGAGGCGCCCCCCCGGCCCCCACCCCCGTTCACCGAACGCCATTTGCAATGCGTCTGGGCCGATGCGCGCCTGCGCCCGACTGCCCTGACCACCGCCGCCGGCGAACCGGTACAGGTGGAACATCCCGGCGAATGGAATACCGGCCCCGGCCCCGATTTCCTGAACGCCGCGCTGCGCGTGGGCCCGGAATTGCGCCGCCTGACCGGCGATGTGGAAATCCATGTGCGCCCCGCCGACTGGCAACGACACCGCCATGCCGATGACCCGCGCTACCGGCGGGTCTGCGCCCACGTGTCCTATTATCCCGGCACCCTGCCGGAGACCGAGCTGCCGCCGGGCACCCTGCAAATTGCCTTGCGGCCGGCGCTGGATGCGCAACCCGATTTTTCATTTGATAACCTGGACCTGCTCTCCTACCCCGTGGCGGCCCGCGCGACACCCCCGCCCTGCCGCGCGGCCATGCTCCAGCTCACCCCCGACCAGCGCGGCGCGGTGTTGGATGCCGCCGGCGAACACCGCCTGCGCCGCCGCGCCGAAATCCTGCAAGCGGCCATGCTGGATCGCGGCCCGGCGCAAATCATCTATGAAGAAGTGATGGCGGCTTTGGGCTACCGGCCCAACAAGGCGCCGTTCCGCCGGTTGTCGCGCGTGCTGCCGCTGGAGCTGCTCCGTGAAAAATCAGGCGGCGACCCGGCGCGCGCCTACGCCCTGTTGCTGGGGGTGGCCTCGCTGTTGCCGGACCCCACCTCGCGGCGCACCGGCGACGATGAAACCAAAACTTTTTTGCGTCGGTGCTGGGATGCGTGGTGGCCGCTGTCCGGCGAATTCCTGCCGCGCCGCATTCCGTATTCCGACTGGGTATTTGCCGGCGTGCGCCCCACCAATCGCCCCGAACGGCGGCTGATGGCGGCCGCGCAGCTTTTTGCCCCCAGCCCGGGCCTGCCCGAGCAAGTGGGCGCCATCGCCCAAAAGACGCAGGACGTGGGGGCGCATACGTTGCGGCAACTCTTTGATTTGCCAGCGGCGCCCTATTGGGCCCGGCGCTTGTCGTTTGCAGCGGCGCCGGCGGTCGCGCCCGTGGCCTTGGTTGGACCGTCGCGCGCCCGCGCGATTCTCGTGAACCTGCTGCTGCCCGCCATGGCCGCGTTGGGTGCGCCGGCTTCAGCCTGGCAAGCCTTGCTGGCGGACCTGCCGGCGGAGGAACCCAACGAATTGGTCAAGCAAACCGCGCTGCGCCTGTTCGGGCCGGATCACACGCCCCGGCTTTATCGCGCCGGTTTGCGCCGCCAAGGGCTCATCCATATTCACCACGAGTATTGCTTGAACGACCGCTCGCTCTGCGCCACCTGTCCCCTCCCCGCCAGCTTGGCCGCCGCCGCCCCATGACCAAAGAACCGGTCCGCGCATATACCCATTGGGCCGTCTTTCCGCCGGAAGCGGAGGACGAAAACCAGCACGTCAACAACATCGAATATGTGCGCCTGTTGCAGGAGTCGGCCATCGCCCACACCCGGCAAAACGGCTGGACTCCCGACGAGCTGCATACCCGTGGCTGGACGTGGGTGGTGCGCTCGCATTACATCGAATATCTGCGGCCGTGCCGCGCGGGCGAGGCCATTGCCGTGCAAACGTGGGTGGCCAACTTTCAGAAAATCCGCTCGCTGCGCAAATACCGCTTTGTGCGCGAAGCCGATGGCGCGCTGCTCGCCACCGCGCAAACCAGTTGGGTGTTTTTGAATCTGCGCACCGGCCGCCCCATGGCCATTCCGCCGGAAGTTCTCGCGGCCTACCATGTGGTGGCGGCGGCCGAGGAACCAACCGCCATCGTTACCGCGCCCCGCCAGCCGTGATCCGCAGGCCTACGCGCCGTCCTGGGCGCGAATTTCCACCCGGCGAATTTTACCGCTGATGGTTTTGGGCAGTTCGCGCACGAATTCCACCACGCGCGGATATTTATACGGCGCGGTCACGGTTTTCACATGCGCCTGCAATTCATGTTGCAATTCGTCGGAAGCCTCGTATCCCTTGGCCAGCACGATGGTCGCTTTGACGAGCTGACCGCGCTCCGGATCGGGGATGCCGGTCACCGCGCACTCCATCACCGCCGGATGCTCCATCAGGGCGCTTTCCACCTCGAACGGGCCAATGCGGTAGCCGCTGCTCTTGATCAGATCATCATCGCGCCCCACATACCAGAAATAGCCATCCTCATCCTGCCACGCCACATCGCCGGTGTGGTACACCCCGTTGCGCCGGGCCCGGGCGTTGCCCTCCGGGTCCTGATGATATCCCTGAAACATTCCGCGCGCGTGCAGGTGATCCTTGGGCACCACAATCTCGCCCTGCTCGCCCGCATCGCACCGCGAACCATCCGGCCGCGCCAGATACATCGCATAGAGCGGCGATGGCTTGCCCATGGAGCCGGGCTTGGGCTCCATGCCCACAAAGTTGCCCACCCCCACCGTCATTTCCGTTTGCCCGTACGCCTCCATCAGGCGCAAACCGGTGGCTTTCAAAAATTGCTCATACACTTCGGGATTGAGCGGCTCCCCTGCCACCACCGCATATTCCAGTTTGGAAAAATCATGCTTCGACAAATCTTCCTTGATCAAAAACCGGTACACGGTGGGCGGCGCGCAAAAGGTCGTCACGCCAAATTTGGCGCACATTTCCAGTGTTTTGGTCGGCGAAAACTTTTCGTAGTCATGCACAAAAACCGCGCTGCCGCAAATCCACTGGCCGTAGAGCTTGCCCCAGGCCGACTTCGCCCAGCCGGTATCCGCCACCGTGTAGTGCAACCCGCCATCGCGCACGTTCTGCCAGAACTTGGCCGTCACAATGTGGCCCAGCGGATACGTGAAATCATGGGCCACCATCTTCGGCTGACCGGTCGTGCCCGACGAAAAATAAATCAGCATGGTGTCGTCATTGCGGGTGGCCTTTTCACCGGTGGGCCGTTGCCATTGCCCATCCACCGCCTGCATGTCGGCGGTAAAATCGAGCCACCCCTCCCGCTCGCCACACAACCGCATTTTCAGTGGCGGCGCGGCCTGCTTGGCTCCCGCGAGATCAATCGCGGCCTCCAGGGCCGCATCGGGAACCGTCAACACCAACCGGATGCCGGCGCGCGCGAAGCGGTATTCCAAATCATGCTCCGTCAACATGTGCGTGGCCGGCACGCCAATCGCCCCCAACTTGTGCAACCCCAGCAGCGCATACCAAAACTCCAAGCGCCCCTTGAGAATCAACAGCACCGCATCGCCCTTGCCGATGCCATGCCGCTGAAAAACCTGCGCCGCGCGATCGCTGCCGCGCTTCAAATCCGCAAACGTGATGCTCTTTTCCTCGCCCGCATCGTTGCACCACACCATGGCCTGCCGCGCCGGTTCCGTACCCGCGTACTGGTCCACCACGTCATAGGCAAAATTGAAGCCGTCCGGCGTGCGGATCACCAACCCTTGGCAAAAATCCTCATACGACGCAAAATCACAACGGGGCACAAATTGATGCAGCATGCTCACGGAAAGCTCTCGGGTTAGATGATGATCGCCAGAAAACGGACCGGCCGACCATCCAGCGCCTGCATGGCGTGGCCATAGTTCGAGTCAAAATACACGCAATCCCCCGTCGCCAAAATCAGCTCGTTGCCGTGGAGGCTCACGCGCATCCGTCCTTCCAGGACATAATTAAACTCCTGCCCCTGGTGCGAGTTGGCCTGGGCGCCCGCTTCCCCCGCATCGGGCGGCACCGTCACCTCGAACACATTCACTTTGCGGCCGGCAAAATTCGCCGCCAAGTTGCGGTACTGATAATCCTTGCGCCGCTCCACCTGCACCCCGCCCCCTTGGCGCGTGACGCAAAAAATCTTCATGCGCGGCGTTTCGCCCGTCAGCAACTCCGTCAAATCCGCATTCAGCAAAAGGGCCGCTTCGTGCAACGCGCTGGCCGGAATGTCCACTGCCCCTGATTCATAGGACTCATAGACCTCTGGAGGCACCGCCAACGCCGCCGCCACCTCCTGCACCGATTTCTCATTCAGTTCGCGCAGTTCCTTCAACCGGGCGGCGATATCCGTTCTTTGTTCCTGCATGACACGGCTCCTGTTCATTTTGTGGTCCCGTCAGTCGGCTCCCTGGCCCGCCGGCCACCAGACCACCCTACTCTTGCAGAAGTTGCGCCAAAGCGCGAGCAATCGGATGAGTTTGCACCGCAACAATCAGCCATGAGTCCTGCTTCGCAACCCACCCCGCTTCTTCCATAATGCCGATATGCCGCGATGCGGAGCTTTGCGGAATCTGCGTGGTCCGGCATAGCGGAGCCAGTTTTTGAGGAGCCGCCTCCAGCGCCTGGGCCAACGCTATACGCCGCGGGTGTGCCAAGCCCCATGCAATCCGGATAATTTCGGCATCTTGCTTTTCCGAAGAAGCGCCCAACACTTCCAACAAAGCCTCCACCAAAGGCGCGGCCGAGGGCACTTGCGGGTCGGCGCCAAAACGATAAAAAACAAACGATCTCTTCCGCTCCACCCGCAGCAACCCCCGCGATTGAATCCGGCGCAGTTCCTGACTCGCGTCCGAATCACCAATTCCCACCGCCTGCGCCAAATCAGAAACCCCGGCCCCTTTGCTCTGATGCAACTGCCGAATCAACTTCAATCGCGTTTCCCCGGCAAGCACCCGACACGTCCGCCACAACGTTGGATTCAATTGGCGTATTTTCTTTCGCTTAACCATATCCAGACTTTATAAACTCTGGATGGCATAGTCAATTTTATGTTTTATAAAATGGCCATTTTTTAGACGCATCTAACTCATAACGAATAAATTATGTCTATACATAAAACCATCCAGAGTTTATAAACTCTGGATGGGTGGTCCGAAAACCATTTTCGATCCTCACCCGCTTTTGAGCAAAGCGGGATCGGATTCCTGAGGCGGGCGGGGATCAGGTTTCGCGTTCGCCGCGGGCCATGATGACCTTGCCGGTGCGGACGAGTTCAATGATCTTGAACTTGCGCAGGAGGTCCACCATCGCATCAATTTTTTCGGAGCTGCCGGTGGCTTCCAATACCATGGCCTTGTCGGACAGGTCCACGGTCTTGGCGCGGAAGTGATCGGCGATTTGGAGGACTTCCGCGCGGCGGGTGCTATCGGCGGCCACTTTCACGAGGGCGAGTTCACGGGCCACAACTTCTTCGTCGGTGTGTTCGCGGCAGGCGAGAACATCCACGAGTTTGTTGCATTGCATGATGATCTGCTCGAGGCCGGCTTCGCGGCCCTTGGCGGTGATGGTCATGCGGGAGAGATCGCTGTTGGCGGCCGGGGAAACGACCAGGCTTTCAATGTTGAAGCCGCGCCGCGAGAAGGTCTGCGCGATGCGCGCCAACGCGCCGGGGCGGTTGGCCACGAAAATGCTCAGGTTGTGGGTGGGGACCGAGGTGCTCATGTTTCAACTCCCTACTTTCAGTTTTTCTTGGCGCGGGCGGCGGCGGGTTTGTTTTTACGTCCGGCGGGGCGGCCCGGTTTTTGGCGCGGGTGCTCCAACACGGTTTCTTCGAGTGGCTTGCCGGGAGGCACCATGGGGTACACTTCTTCGTGCATGACCACCTCGACGTTGACCAGGGCGGGACCGGGATGCTCCAGGGCGCGCTTGAGCACTTTGGGGATATCGGCCCCGCGTTTAAGGTTGAGGGCCAACATGCCGTATGACTTGGCCAAGGCGACGAAGTCGGGGTTGCCGCGCAGGTCCACCTGGCTGAAACGTTCGTCATAGAACATGTCCTGCCACTGCCGGACCATGCCGAGGTAGTGGTTGTTCATCAAAATAATCTTGATGGGCAGCTTATGAATCACGGCGGTGGCGAGATCCGACATGGTCATTTGGAATCCGCCATCGCCGACAATGGCAATGACGAGATCGTCGGGCCGTCCGAACTGCGCGCCGATGGCGGCGGGCAGGCCAAAACCCATGGTGCCGGCGCCGCCGGAGGTGATGAACTGCCAGGGTCGGTCGCATTTGTACCATTGCCAGGCCCACATCTGGTGCTGTCCGACATCGGTCGTCATGATGGCTTTGCCGTCGGTGAGCTTGTTGAGGGCATCAATGACCTGAGGCGGGTGCAGACCGCCTTTTTTCGCGTAGGTGAGCGGCCACTTTTTCTTGTAGCCCTCGAGTTGTTTGAGCCATTCGGAGGTGTCGGTACGTTTCACGAGCGGCAAGAGGTCTTGCAGCACGGTCTTGATGTCGCCCTGACATTGGAAGTCGGGCTTGATGAGTTTCCCGAACTCGGTGGGATCAATATCCACATGGATTTTGACCGCATTACGGCAGAACATGCTGGGCACGCCCAGAATGCGGTCATCGAGGCGGGCGCCGAGCGCGAGCAGCAGGTCGCATTCAACGATGGCGCGATTGGCATAGGCGGTGCCATGCATCCCGAGGCCTTCGAGACTCAGAGGATGGGAATCGGGGAACACGCCCTTGCCCAGCAAGGTGGAGGTGACGGGAATCTGAAGTTTTTCGGCAAGCTCGCGCAATTCCTTTTCGGCGCGGGAGAGCGCGGCGCCGTGGCCGGCCAAAATGACCGGGCGCTTGGCCTTGGCGAGCGAATCGGCGATGAAAGCCAATGTCTCGGGCAAGTAGCCGCGTTTTTCGGGTTGATAGCCGGGGAGGTTCATTTCGGCATCGAGCGCGACGGTACACAATTCGGTGCCGACATCCTTGGGCACGTCAATGAGCACAGGCCCAGGGCGGCCGGTGGTGGCAATGTGGTAGGCCTCCTTGACGACGCGCGGAATATCGTTGGCGCTCTTCAGCAGGTAGCTATGCTTCACGATCGGCATGGTAAGGTTGAAGATATCGGCCTCTTGGAAGGCATCTTTGCCGAGCATGCTGCGCACGCTTTGGCCGGTGATGACGATCATGGGCACGGAGTCCATGTAGGCGGTCATGATGCCGGTGACGGTATTCGCCGCGCCGGGGCCGCTGGTGACGAGGACCGCGGCAGGCTTGCCCGTGGCGCGCGCATAGCCATCGGCTTCGTGCGCGGCATTCTGCTCGTGGCGGGTCAGCACGAACTTGATTTTGCCCTTCAGTTGATACAACGCATCAAACAGCGGAATGGCCGCGCCACCCGGCAGACCGAACATAATTTCGATTCCGACCTTCTCCAAGCATTGCAGCAGCGCTTCTCCGCCGATCATTTGTTTTTCACTCATTTGGTTGCCTCCGATTTGATAATCATCAAATTCGACACCAAAATATCTCATATTTTTTGTGACGCAAGAAAAATATGCTCAATTTATGAAAATATTTTCATTATTTTTTTCGTTTTTCTGAAAAATGACGCATTTTTAGATATTTTTTCGTGATTTTCGACACATTTTTCGCGATTTCGCCCGTTTTTGGGGCCCAAAACCAACTTCCAAATGATTCCGTGGGCCTTTCCTTGGCATCCATGTGATTTTGGCATTGCAGTGGTCTATCGTGGCAGGACGGGCCTTCTCCGGTGCCTGAAGCTCCGGGGGGGGGGGGGGGGGGGGGGGGGGGGGGGGGGGGGGGGGGGGGGGGGGGG